>NZ_JBSFKD010000002.1:436933-494777 GCF_053598395.1 Streptomyces sp. NPDC001135
GTTGCCCAGGCTCGGTTTGTTGGGATTTTTGTTTTGCTCCACTCTTGCTCTGACTTCCCCAGCGCGGCCGTGCGGTGTGCACGGCCGCGCGGAGCGGGATCGGTCAGACCCTGGGCTGAGCCCGGCGCAGGCCCAGGCCGACCAGGACGGCGGTGGCCAGGACGATCGCCGCGTCCAGGGCGAGCACCGTGTGGACGCCGGTCAGCAGGTCGCCGGAGGTGGTCGCGAGCACGCCCAGCAGCGGGATGCCGACCGTGATGCCGACCTGCTGGGTGGAGGTCACCAGACCGGTGGCCAGGCCCTGTTCCTCGTCCGGGACACCCGAGGTGACGGTCAGGCCGTAGGAGATGATCGCGCCCAGGTGGCACATGCTGGCCAGGGACACGGCCGCCGTGGCGAGCCAGACCGACCAGGTGTGGGCGTCCAGCGGGAGCAGGGCCGCGATCAGCGCGCCCTGGCCAGCCAGCGAGCCGACCAGGGTGCGGCGGGCGCCGAAGCGGCCGATCACCTTCGGGGCGAGTGTGCCGGCGACGGCCGACAGCACGCCCTGGACGCCGAAGACCAGGCCCGTCTCGAACGCGGACAGGTGCAGGATCTCCTGCAGGTACAGGGTCAGGACGAAGATCACCGTCGACATCATCGAGAAGGTGACCAGACCGCCCACGTTGCCCCAGGCCACCGTGCGGCGGCGCAGCATGGGCAGCGAGACCAGGGGTGCGGCCGAGCGGGACTCGATCACCGTGAACGCGGTCAGCAGGAGGAGACCGGCGATCAGGGTGGTGATCACGTCCGGGCGGGCGAAGCCGTGGTCGGCGGCGGTGGACAGGGCGTAGATCAGGGACAGCAGGCCGGTGGTGACGGTGACCGCGCCCGGCACGTCCAGACGCGGGCCCTCGGGAGTGCGCGACTCCGGCAGCAGGCCCGGGGCCAGCGGCAGCACGATGAGCGCGAACACCGTCAGCAGGGCCATCGTGGAACGCCAGCCGAGCGCGTCCGTCAGCACACCGCCGGCGATCATGCCGACCGTGAAGCCCAGCGACATCAGGGTGCCGGAGATGCCGAGCGCACGGTCGCGGGCCGGGCCCTCCGGGAAGGTGGTGGTCAGCAGGGACATCCCCGTCGGGACGATCGCCGCCGCACCGAGGCCCTGCAGCGCGCGTCCGGTGAGGAAGGACGCCGGATCCCAGGCCAGGGTCGCCAGCAGCGAGGCCGCGCCGAACAGGGCCAGGCCGGTCAGGAACAGCCTGCGGCGGCCGTACAGGTCGCCGATGCGGCCGAAGAGGAGCAGGAAGCCGCCGGAGGGCAGCGCGAACGCGGTGACCGCCCACTGCAGGGCCGAGCGGCTCATACCGAGGTCGGTGCCGAGGTCGGGCAGGGCGACGTTCAGGACGGAGAAGTCCAGCGCGACCATGAACTGGGCCGCGCACAGCACGAACAGGACGAGCTTGTCACGCGTCGACAACCGGGGCGGCCGGGGGGTGTCGAGCGGGGTGCCCGTGGGGGTGGTGGGCTGGGTGGTGGTGTCGATCGCCATGGCACGAGCTTCCGGCCGGCGGAAGAATCGTGGGGAGTCGGAACTTATGGTGGTGGTGGCACCACCAGACACGACGGGGGAGGAGCGGTACGTGCCTGCTGCGGGGGCGACGAGGAGTGAACGGCGCAACGAGCTGCGCGAGTTCCTGATGAGCCGGCGGGCCCGGGTCAGTCCCGAGGAGGCCGGACTGCCTGCCGGGGGCGGCCGGCGCCGTACGCCGGGACTGCGCCGGGAGGAGGTCGCCGTTCTCGCCGGGGTGGGCGCCTCCTGGTACCAGTGGCTGGAGCAGGGGCGGGAGATCTCCGTCTCGCCGTCGGTGCTCGACGCGGTGGCGCGGGTGCTGCGGCTGAGCGACGCCGAGCGCCGGCACCTGTATCTGCTGGCCGGGCTGAACCCGCCGGCGCCCGAAGTGGTGCACGGCAAGCGGGACATGTGCGACGGGCTGCGGCGGCTGATCGACACCTGGATGCCGTATCCGGCGCACATCATGGACCTGTACTACAACTGCGTGATGTACAACGACGCGGCGGCGATCGTGCTCGGTATGCGGCCGGACACCACCCAGAACTGTCTCGTCGACTTCTTCACCGATCCGCTGTACCGGTCACGGAGCCACAGCTGGGAGGAGAACGCCCGTACGGTCGTGGCGCAGTTCCGGGCCGCGTCGGCGGCCCGGCCGGACGACGACGGGTTCCGGGCGGTGCTCGCAGAGGTGTCCGAGCGCAGCCCCGAGTTCGTGGCGCTGTGGGCCGAGCGGGACATCGAGGAGCAGGGGCAGGTCCGCAAGGAGCTGGACCATCCGCTGGCCGGGTTGCTGGTCGTGGAGTCGACGGTGATGAAGGTGCCGGCCCGGCCCGATCTGATGATCGTGCTGCACACTCCGCTGGAGGAGGCGAACACCGCGGCGAAGCTGGAGTGGCTGGCCTCTCCGGAGGGGCGGCGGGGCGCGATGTACCCCGTGGCGGGGTGAAGGGCGGGGCGGCGGGCGCGGCTTCGTATGCTCGGGGCATGACCGAGAGCAACGCGCTGGATCCCGAGGACCGCAAGATCGTCACCCTGGCCCGTTCCGTGCGGGCCCGTAACGGTGTGCCGGAGGGGGCGGCCGTACGGGACGAGACCGGGCGTACGTATGTCGCCGGGGCGGTGTCGCTGCCGTCGCTGACGCTGAGCGCGCTGCGTACCGCTGTTGCCATGGCGGTGGCGTCGGGGGCCACGTCGTTGGAGGCGGCGGCGGTGGTGAGCGAGGCGGAGTCCGTGGCGGCCGAGGACCGGGCCGCTGTCGCCGACCTCGGAGGTGCGGGGACCCCGGTGCTGCTGGCCGGCCCCGACGGTGTGGTGCGGCTGACTGTCCCCGCGGGCTGAGGCTGCACCGGCCGAACGACAGGTCGGCTGGAATTCAACCTTGTTGGGGCTGTGCTCCTGCGCATCAATGGAGCCGTACGTTCCGACGGGCCGTCAGATCCGCACCGCCCACGCAGTGTGTCCGCACCCGCCTGCTCAGGCCTCCCCGCCCGTCGGCGTCCCCCCACACGGCACTCCCCACAGGGAAGGGAAGCGGATCCCCATGAGAGGCAAGCGCACGGCAACAGGTGCGGCGCTGGTCGCCGGGGCCCTCGCGGTCACCGGACTCGCCTTCGCGCCCACCGCGGCCGCCGTCACCCCACAGTCGGCGGCCATCACCGCGAGCTGCGGCATCTTCGGCGGCGGCACGGCCACGCTCACCGCCACCCAGAGCGGCACCTCGGCCACCATCACCCTCACCTCCTCCGCCATCACCGCGCCGGTCGCGGTGGCCCAGGACTCCATCTCCTCCACCCTCACCCTGGCCAGGGCCGACGGCGGATCGGTGGTGTTCAGCGGGACCAGGAACCCCGCCATGAACACCGGCGACGCCGTCAGTGTCGGCCCGCTCCCGGGTACCGTCGCCTCCGGTGACAGCCTGGACGCCTACGGCGGCTCGCTGAAGATGGTGATCTTCGGCGTCACCGTGACCTGTACCGCGAGGGGTCCGCAGTCGCCCGGCCCCTTCGTGTTCGACTGACTGAACTGAGCGATCTGTTCCGGATGCCGCAGAAACTGATGATCCGTCAGCTTTCTGCGGCATCTCCATTGACTTCTCACCCGCGCTCCTCATCAATGCCCCCTGTCGGCGCAGACGAGCCGCTGCGCCCGCAACCCTCAGGAGGGGGCCCCATGGGTTCGACACCCCCAAGACCACGAAGATCCCGACGATGGCGCTGGAGCTCGCTGCTCGGGGCGACCGCGCTCGCGGTCACCGCGGGCGGCGCGCTGGCCTGTCCGGCCGGCGCCGCCGGCACGAACGTGGACTTCGCCACGCACTGCATCCCGCCCGCCGTCGCGGGCCTGCCGCCGATCGACGGCACCACGACCGCCGGTGTGTCCGTGGACAACGCCAGTCCCAAGGTCGGCGACACCGTCACCGTGACCTACACCGTGGTCACCGCCGCGGCGTCCAATCCCACCGACCTGGCCCTGCCGGCCGACATCATGACCCCGACCGGGAAGGTCACCCTCGGTGGCGCACAGACGGGCGATGTGACCGTCGCGGGGCCCAGGAAGAACCCGCCGGTGCCGGGCAAGGCCGCCTTCCCGTCCTTCTCCATGACCGGGACGTTCACCGTCACCAAGGCCGGCCAGATCACCCTCTCGCCCGGCGACTACAACATCCACACCAGCTACATCATGGAGCTGGACACCCCCTGCACGGTCACCAGTCCGCCCGCCCCGGTGTCCCAGACCGTGACGGCGACCGACGGGACCCCGGCCAACACCCGGGCCATCTCCCTGAGTTCGGCATCGGGTGACCCGGGCGCCAGTGTCACCGTGAGCGGTACGCACTTCACTCCGGGCGCGGCCGTCACCCTGGCCGGGCGCTCCGGCGGCACCCAGACCGCGGACACCGCGACCGTGACCGCGAACACCCAGGGCTCCTTCAGCGGTTCCCTCGTCGTCAAGGACAGGACGACGACCGGGATCGTGGCCTACGAGGGCGGCTCCTGGACCGCGGACAAGGGGGCCGGACCCGCGGCCTACGTCGTCAACGACAACACTCCCGTCCCGCCCGGCAGCCAGAAGCTGACCACCACCGTCAAGGCGGGCACGCTGTCCATGTCCCAGGCCGGGGACTCCGTCGCGCTGGCGGCGGTCGACTTCGGCAAGGGCGGGGCCTCCACGGGCAAGCTCCAGACGGTGACCGTGCGGGACTTCAGAGGCGGGCCCGCCGGCTGGTCCCTGACCGGCAAGGTCACCGACTTCACCGGCCCCGGCGGCAAGATCGACGCGGGCAGGCTGAGCTGGACCCCGGCCTGCGCGACCAAGCCGGGCAGCCCCAGCACCTGCAAGGCCGGCTCGGCGGGCGTCCTGGGCGGCTCGGGAGCGACCCTCGCGTCGACCTCCGACGGCACGCTGACCGGCGGTGAGTTCACCGTCGACGCCGGACTCTCCCTGGACGTACCGGCGTTCACGCCTCCGGGCGGGTACTCCGGCGTGCTCACGCTGACGCTCACCTGAGCGTACGGGCGTCCGCACCCGCCCGTTCCCCTGTCTCTCGTCCGTGGGGGTCCGCACCCATGCGCAAGCTGTACGTCCTCCTCCTGGGCCTGGTGCTGGCATGGCAGGCCGCACCCGCCCACGCCGCCGACAACGGCAGCTGGTCCGTCTACCCGGTCGCCTCGGAAGTCGCCGCGCGGCCCTACTTCTACCTCTCCGCCGACCCCGGCCAGACCCTCACCGACAAGGTCGCCGTCCAGAACAAGACCGGCAGGCCGCTCACCTTCCGGCTCTACGCGGCCGACGCCTACAACACCGCCCGGGACGGCGGGTTCGCCGTGCGGACCGTCGGGGAACGCATGCTCGGGGTGGGTGCGTGGGCGCGGGTCGCGAAGTCCCGGATCACCGTGCCCGGGCACCGGACCGTCACCGTGCCCTTCACCGTGCGCGTCCCCGACGGGGCCGGACCCGGTGACCATCCCGGTGCGATCGTCGCCCTCGACGAGCGTGTCGACCCCGGCAGCGGCCGGCTCGCGCTGGGTGTCCAGCGGGCCGTCGGCGCCCGGATCCACCTCCGGGTCAGCGGGCCCACCCTGCCCGCGCTCTCCGTCGGGCAGGTGCACATCAGCCACCACCAGCCGCTCGTCCCCGGCCTCGGCGCCAGCACGGCGACCGTCACCTACACCCTGCGCAACACCGGGAACGTCACCCTCGACCCCAAGGTGGAACTGAAGGCGCGCGGACTGTTCGGCCGTACGCTGCTCGACCGGGAGCTGACCCGGGTGCCGTCCGAGCTGCTACCGGGACAGCGGGTCCGGCTCACCGAGACCTGGCGCGGGGCGCCCCAGCTCGACCGGGCCGATGTGACGCTGACGGCGAGCGCGCCCGGTACCCGGCAGTCGGCGAGCGCGTCCTTCCTCGCGCTGCCGTGGCTGGTCGCGACGCTGGTGTTCGTCGCGGGCGTGGCGACCGGGGCGCTGCTGGTCAGAGCGCGTCGGGGCCGCGTTCGCCGGTCCGCACCCGGACGACCGTCTCCACGGGTACGGCCCACACCTTCCCGTCCCCGATCTTCCCCGTCTGCGCGGCCCTGACGATCGCGTCGATCACGGCCTCGGCGTCCGCGTCCTCCACCACGACCTCGATGCGGGCCTTCGGCACCAGGTCGACCCGGTACTCGGCGCCCCGGTACACCTCGGTGTGGCCGCGCTGCCGGCCGTAGCCGCTCGCCTCGGTCACGGTCAGACCGTGCACGCCCAGTTCCTGCAGGGCGGTCTTGACCTCGTCCAGCCGGTACGGCTTGACGATCGCGGTGATGAGCTTCATGCCTGGGTGTCGACCTTCTGGGTGGGGGCCTTGTGGGCGGAGGCGAGGACGGGCGAGGTGACCGGGGCGCCGTGGCCCAGCACGCCGTGATCGTATGCCGTCTCGGCGTGCACCGTAAGGTCCAGGCCGGTGTACTCCTGCTCCTCGCTCGCGCGCAGGCCCATCACCTTGTCGAGCAGCTTGCCGAGGCCATAGGTCACCGCGAAGGCGTACCCGGCCACGACGGCCACGGCGAGCGTCTGCCTGCCGAGCTGGGCGAGCCCGCCGCCGTAGAAGAGGCCCTCCGGGCCGCCGGTCATCGCCTTCTCGGCGAACAGGCCGATCAGCAGGGTGCCGATGACACCGCCGACCAGGTGGACGCCGACGACGTCCAGGGAGTCGTCGTAGTTCAGCTTGAACTTCCAGCTCACGGCGTAGGAGCAGACCACACCGGCGGCGAGGCCGACGACCAGGGCGCCGAGCAGCGGGACCGTGCCGCAGGACGGGGTGATCGCGACCAGGCCGGCCACCGCGCCGGAGGCGGCACCCAGGGTGGTGGGGTGCCCGTCCCTCTTCTGCTCGACGAAGAGCCAGCCGAGCAGACCGGTGCAGCCGGCGGCGAGGGTGTTGAGGAAGGCGGCCGCCGCGAGGCCGTTGGCGCCGAGGGCGCTGCCCGCGTTGAAGCCGAACCAGCCGAACCAGAGCAGGCCGGCGCCGAGGACCACCATGGGCAGGTTGTGCGGACGCATGGCGTCCTTCTTGAAGCCGAGCCGCGGGCCGAGGACCAGGCACAGGGCGAGGCCGGAGGCGCCGGAGGTGATCTCGACGGGCAGACCGCCCGCGAAGTCGAGCGCGCCGAGCTTGTCGAGGATCCAGCCGCCGGGGCCCCACACCCAGTGGGTGACGGGAACGTACACGAGCAGGGTCCACACCGGGACGAACACCAGCCAGGCCGGGAATTTCATGCGGTCGGCGACCGCGCCGCTGATCAGGGCGGCGGTGATGATCGCGAAGGTGAGCTGGAAGGTGGCGAAGAGCAGGGTGGGGACCGTGCCGTGCGCGCTGGCCGGGGTGATGTGCGCCATGCCGGCGTGGTGGAGCCCGCCGATGAGCCCCGCGAAGGCGTCGTCGCCGAAGGCGAGGGAGTAGCCGGCCGCCAGCCATACGACCGTGACCAGGGCGATCGACACGAAGCTCATCATCAGCATGTTGAGGACGCTCTTCGTGCGGACCATGCCGCCGTAGAACAGGGCCAGGCCCGGGGTCATCAGCAGGACGAGGGCGGTCGAGGCGAGCAGCCAGGCGGTGTCGCCGGTGTTCACGTGCGCGGCGGCGAGGGTCACGGGCGTCTCCAACGGGGTGGGGGCTCGTCAGAGGGTCACCGGTGCGCGTTTCCGGTCGTCTACGGGTGTGTTTCCGTGACGTTTCGTTGCGTGAGGGTTACCGAAACCTCACGGTGCGGCGGGGGGTCGTGGATCAGGGACAATGAACGGCATGAGCGTTCGCACCCAGTCTTCCGAGCAGTCGGCCGAGGCCGTCCACCGCGCCGGTTTCGCCTGCTTCGTGGGCCGCCCCAACGCGGGCAAGTCCACCCTCACGAACGCTCTGGTCGGGCAGAAGGTGGCGATCACCGCGAACCAGCCGCAGACGACGCGGCACACGGTGCGGGGCATCGTGCACCGGCCCGACGCCCAGCTGATCCTGGTGGACACCCCGGGGCTCCACAAGCCGCGCACGCTGCTCGGCGAGCGGCTCAACGACGTCGTCCGCACGACGTGGGCCGAGGTCGACGTGATCGGTTTCTGCCTGCCGGCGAACGAGAAGATCGGTCCCGGTGACCGCTTCATCGCCAAGGAGCTGGCGGCGATCAAGAAGTCCCCGAAGGTCGCCATCGTCACCAAGACCGACCTGGTCGACTCGAAGACCCTGGCCGAGCAGCTGATCGCCATCGACCAACTGGGCAAGGACCTGGGCATCGAGTGGGCGGAGATCGTGCCGGTCTCGGCGGTCGGCTCCAAGCAGGTCGACCTCCTGGCCGACCTGCTGATCCCCCTGCTCCCCGAGGGCCCCGCGCTCTACCCCGAGGGTGATCTGACGGACGAGCCCGAGCAGGTCATGATCGCGGAACTGATTCGCGAGGCCGCGCTGGAGGGGGTCCGCGACGAGCTGCCGCACTCGATCGCCGTGGTCGTGGAGGAGATGCTCCCGCGCGAGGACCGTCCCGAGGACCGCCCCCTGCTGGACATCCACGCCAACGTCTACATCGAGCGCCCCAGCCAGAAGGGCATCATCATCGGCCCCAAGGGCAAGCGCCTGAAAGAGGTCGGCATCAAGTCCCGCAAGCAGATCGAGGCCCTGCTCGGCACCCCCGTCTTCCTCGACCTGCACGTCAAGGTGGCCAAGGACTGGCAACGCGACCCGAAGCAGCTCCGCAAGCTGGGTTTCTAGCCCGTCTCGCCGGTCCGTCCGCCCGGCCGGTCAGGGTCTGCTGGGGGAAAGGTCCTGCAAGCCCACCACTCTCAGCAGCCGGAGCTGTTCGTGGGACTCCGTGCCGGGGCGGGCCGTGTGGATGATCAGCAGCTGGTGGTACTCGTGGCTGAGCAGCACCTCGCAGTCCAGCTCCAGCAGGCCGACCACGGGGTGCTGGAAGCGCTTGGTGCCCGGGCGCCGCAGGCCCACCTCGTGTTCCTCCCACAGACGGTCGAACTCCCCGCTCGCCGAGCGGAGTTCGGCGACCAGCGCGGCCGGTTCCGGGTCGTCGGGGCGGGCGGCGGCCACCGCGCGCAGGCTCGCCACGTGCCCGCGCGCGTGCTCCGGCCGGTCCTCGGGCGGGAACAGCTCCCGGGCGGCCTGGTCCAGGAAGAACCGGCGGGTCAGGTTGCGTTCCCGCGGCGGGCGGGACATCACGTCTCCGACGAGTGCCCTGGCCATCGCGTTCTGTGCCAGCACCTCACCGCAGTCGGTCACCACCTGCGCCGGGGTGTCGTGCAGCCGGTCGAGGACCAGCAGCAGGCCGGGGCGGACATGCCTCGACACCGCCTCGCGGCGCGGGGGCTCCTCGCCGGTCAGGTGGAACAGGTGGTCGCGTTCGTCCTCGCTCAGGCGCAGCGCCCGCGCCAGTGCCGTGAGCATCTGGCGGGACGGGCGCGGGCCGCGCGACTGCTCGAGGCGCGTGTAGTAGTCGACCGACATGCCGGCCAACGCCGCCACCTCCTCTCGGCGCAGGCCCGGTGTACGGCGGCGGGCGCCGGCCGCCAGCCCCACGTCGGACGGGTCCAGGCGGGCGCGGCTGCGGCGCAGGAAGTCGGCGAGTTCGGCTCGGTCCACCCCCCAAGCGTGGGGCAGCGCAGCCGGCTTATCCAGGGAGTGCCGATCCCCTGATCGACGGGTCTCTCCCGGCCCGGGCGCCACCGTTCGAGGCTGGCGGCACCGGATCGAGAGGAGCAGACCATGGTGACGACACTGGTCACGGGGACCACGGGACAGGTCGGCCGGCGCTTCGTGCCGAGGCTGCTGGCGCAGCGACGGCCGGGCGAGCGGGTACGGGTCCTGGTCCGGGACGCGGCGCGCGGCGAGCGCTTCGCCGAGCTGGGCGCCGAGGTCGTCGTCGGCGATCTGCGCGATGCGGAGGCGCTCGGCAGGGCGGTGGCCGGAGTGGACGCGGTCGTCAACGTCGCGGCGTCCTTCCGCGGGGTGCCGGACGAGGAGGCGTGGGCCGTCAACCGGGACGCGGCCGTGGCCCTGGGCCGGGCCGCGCTGGCCTCCGGAGTCGGGCGCTTCGTGCAGGTCAGCACGGGGCTGGTGTACGGCGTCGGGCGGGGGCGCCCGCTGACCGAGGACGACGAGACCCGGCCCGGCGGTGCGATGTGGGGCGCCTACGCCGAGTCCAAGGCCGTGGCCGAGCGGGAGCTGCTCGCGCTGGAGGGCATGGAGGTGCGCATCGGCCGGCTCCCCTTCGTCTACGGCGAGGGCGATCCCCATCTCGCCCAGTCCCTGCGGTGGGCCAGGCACTGGGCGTCCACCCAGCGGCTGCACATGGGCCACCACGCCGACGTCGCCCAGGGGCTGCTGCGCCTGCTGTACGCGCCGGCGGTCGGCGGGCCCGTCTACAACATCGCCGACGACGCCCCGGTGACGGCGGTCGAGCTGCACCGGCTCAACGGCGCCGAGGTGCCCGCCGACCTGCACACCCGGACCGATCCCGACCCCTGGTCGGGGATCATGTCCACCGAGCGGATCCGCCGGGACCTCGGCTTCCGCCCGCTCTTCCCGACCGTGTGGACCGCTCGGGAGGCCGGCTTGCTCTGACCTACTCGACCCCTCTGATCCGCCCCACCAGCACCGCCCCCGCCAGCCCGGTCACCGCCGCCACCAGGTACAGCACCCGGTACCCGCCGAGGTAGGTCACGATCGGCGCGGCCAGGGCGGGGGCCGCGACCTGCGGCAGGGCGTTGGCCACGTTGATCACGCCGAGGTCCCTGCCCCGGTCCAGGGCCTTCGGCAGGACGTCCGTCATCAGCGCGAAGTCGACGGAGGTGAACACGCCGAAGCCGACACCGAGCACGGCCGCCGCCACGATCGCGCCGGGCCAGGTCTGCCGGCCGGCCAGGGCCGCCGTCGCCACCGCCATCAGCACTCCCGACCAGACGACGAACGGCTTGCGCCGGCCCACCCGGTCCGACCAGGCGCCGCCGGCCACGACGGTCGCCATCAGGGTCAGGCTGTTGACGCCGGTCAGGACCAGCACGCCCCGCTCGGGGTCGGCGTAGTGCAGGCCGTCGCGGAGGTAGTAGAGGAGGTACAGCAGGACGAGGGAGTTGCTGAGGTTGATCAGGAAGCGGGTCAGCCAGGCCCAGCCGAGGTCGGGGTGGCGGCGCGGGCTCAGCCAGAACCCCGCCAGGAACGACCGCCACGACCACACCGGCCGGTCCGCCTGCGCCAGTCGCAGATCCGGGTGGCGCAGGACGTACGGCAGCACCCCCGCCGCCGTGCACACCGCGCACGCCGCGTACCCGGCGCCGATTCCGCCCGCCGCCGTGGCGAGGCCCGTGCCGCCGACCACGCCCAGGATCTGCGCCGCCCCCAGCCAGCCGCCCACCGTGCCCCGCTGGAGCCGGGGCACCCGGTCCGGTACGGCCGCCGTCACCGCCGCGAACGCCGCGTTCAGGGTGAGCTGCACCAGGCACCAGGCCACCGCCATGGACCACACCCCGCCCGCCCGCGCGAGCAGCAGCAGGGACACCGCGCCGCCCGCCGCCCCGCCCACGATCCACGGCGTACGGCGGCCCCGGCGGGCCGTCGTACGGTCGGACAGCGCGCCGAAGAGCGGGTTGGCGAGCAGCGAGACCACCGCGCCGGCGCCGGTCACCCAGGCCAGCAGCGTTTCCTTGGACATTCCGGAGCCGGGTGCGAAGCCGGTCGCCTGGGAGGCGAGCAGGATCTGCAGCGGGCCGAACCAGCCGACCCAGATCGCCCCGTTGGCCAGCGCCAGGGCCGCCGTCCAGCCCCGGCCGACGGGTTCGACGGGGTCGGCCAGGGCGGCGGCCGGAGTGCCGGCCGGGCCGCCGGCCGTGGTCATCCCTGGGTCCGCAGCAGGTCCCGGAACCAGTGGTAGGAGGCCTTCGGGGTGCGCTTCAGCGTCTCGTAGTCCACGTGCACCAGGCCGAAGCGGCGCGCATATCCCTCGGCCCACTCGAAGTTGTCCATCAGGGACCACACGAAGTAACCGCGTACGTCCACGCCGGCCTCCAGCGCGGTGTGCAGGGCGCGGAGGTGGGCGTCCAGGTAGGCGATGCGGTCCTGGTCGTCGACGCCGTCGTAGGAGCAGCCGTTCTCGGTGATGACGATCGGCGGGAGTGCGTCGCCGTACCTCTCGCGGAAGCCGCACAGCAGCTCGGTGAGGCCCTCCGGGACGACCGGCCAGCCGAAGTCGGTCACCGGGCGGCCCTTGATCTCCCGGACGGAGAAGGGCAGTTCGGCGGGCAGGGCCAGACCGCCGTACTCGCTGTCGGTGCCGCCGGGTGCCCCCACCCGTGTGGGAGCGTAGTAGTTGATCCCGTACCAGTCGACGGGCTCGGCGATGGTCTTCAGGTCGTCCCGCACATCGCCCGGCATCAGCTCGCCCAGGCCGTCCGGGTAGGCGCCGAGGACGACCGGCTCGGCGAACAGGCGGTTGAGCAGGACGTCGTAGAAGCCGGCCGCCTCGACGTCCGCCGGCTCGGCGGAGGCGGGCCAGGTGGGCCCGTGGGAGTTGGCGATGCCGACGTCCGTGGCCCCGGCCGCGCGCAGGGCCCGTACCGCGAGGCCGTGGGCGAGGAGCTGGTGGTGGGCGGCCGGGAGCGCGTCGAAGAGGAGCCGCTTGCCGGGGGCGTGGGCACCGAGGGCGTGGCCCAGGAGGGTGTGCTCGGCGGGCTCGTTCAGGGTGATCCACTTGCTGACGCGGTCGCCGAGGCGCTCGGCCACGACCGTCACGTGGTCGGCGAACCGGGCCGCCGTGTCCCGCTCCAGCCAGTCCAGCGAGGCGGGCAGGTCCCAGTGGAAGAGGGTGGGCACGGGCCGTACGCCCGCCGCGCACAGCTCGTCCACCAGGCGGTCGTAGAAGTCCAGCCCGCCGGGGGAGTTCACGCGGGGCCAGGAGACCGAGAAGCGGTACGCGTCCACGCCGAGGCCGGCGAGGAGGGCCACGTCCTCGCGGTAGCGGTGGTAGTGGTCGCAGGCCACCGCCGCCGTGGAACCGTCCTTCACCCGCCCCGGTTCGGCCGTGAACACGTCCCACACGGAGGGCTCGCGCTCCTCGGCCGCTCCCTCGATCTGGTGGGCCGAGGTCGAGACACCCCAGAGGAAGCCCTCCGGGAAACGCGGTATCGGGGGAGCCGGGTCGCCTGCGTCAGTCGCCATGGCCGGATCATCCTTACCCCCGGTAACAGAAGTCAACGCCCCGGCGGGAACCGGCGCTCACGCGCCCTCCTTCAGTACCCGGGACACCAACTCCCGCTGATCCTCGGTGAGTCGGGGATCAGCCGCGTACACCGTGCGGCCGTCCACGGTGATCTCGTACCGGAAGCCGTCCGGGACGCCGGCGGGCTCGGTGTCCTGGCCGGACGCGAGGACGCGTCCGGCCAGGGCCTGCCACTCGGGGGCGTCGGGCCGGCCCGTGGTGTCCACCTCGGCCCGGCGCTCGATGCCCGCGAAACCGCCCGTGCGCCTCACTTGAATCCGCATGGGCCCAGTGTCCAGTACGCGGGGGCGCAGTACTACAGCGTCCGCACCCCGACCTGTTCCCACGCCTTCTGCACGGCCTGGAGCTCGTCCCCGGCGCCGTAGCGCTCCCGGGCCGCCTTCACCGTCAGCGTGGCGAAGTCGGCGAACAGCGCGTCCTGCTTGAGGTCGCCGCCGGTCAGCACGTCGTACCAGACCTGCCCGGCCTTCTCCCAGGAATGTCCGCCGATGGCCGTGGCGACCAGGTAGAAGGCGTGGTTCGGGATGCCCGAGTTGATGTGCACGCCGCCGTTGTCGCGGCCGGTGCGGACATAGTGGTCCATGGTCGCCGGCTGCGGGTCCTTGCCGAGGTTCGGGTCGTCGTACGCCGTGCCCGGGGCCTTCATCGAGCGCAGGGCGGTGCCGTGGATGCCCGGCGCGAGCAGCCCGGCGCCGATCAGCCAGTCGGCCTCGGCGGCGGTCTGGCCGAGCGTGTACTGCTTGATCAGCGAGCCGAAGACGTCCGAGACGGACTCGTTGAGCGCGCCGGACTGGCCGAAGTACTCCAGGTTCGCGGTGTACTGGGTGACGCCGTGGGTCAGCTCGTGGCCGATGACGTCGACCGGGAGGGTGAAGTCGAGGAAGACCCGGCCGTCGCCGTCGCCGAACACCATCTGCTCGCCGTTCCAGAAGGCGTTGTCGTAGCCCTCGCCGAAGTGCACGGTGGCGTCCAGCGGCAGCCCGTCGCCGTCGATCGAGTGCCGGCCGTACGCCTTGAGGTACAGCTCGAAGGTGGCGCCGAGGCCCGCGTAGGCGCGGTTGACGGTGGCGTCGGAGCCCGGGGCGGAGCCCTCCTCGCGGACCTTGGTGCCGGGCAGGTCCTGGGTGTGGTGGGCGTCGTAGATGGTGCGGTGCGGCTGGTCGGCGGCGGCGCCCGCGGGAGCGGCGACGGAGGGCGCGCCGACGACCGTGGTCAGCCGGCGCTTGGTGCGCTGGTAGGCGTCGTGCTCCAGGGACCGGCGGGCCGGGGCGGAGAGCGCGGCGTCCTCGGCTTGCGCGAGCTTGTCGAGGACGTGCGGCGGCACGATCGTGCAGAAGACGGGCTCGAAGCCCCCGTTGGTCGTCATGTCCCGCACCATCGCACTCAGTGACGTAGATGTCACTAGCTGCCACCATGATTGGTGAAATACCGGGACAGGGGGCGCCACGCTCCGTGACGGTGTGGTAGGGCGATGTGGTGCGGCGCACTTTTTGTCCCTTTTATGACCTCAGTCCCGCATACTGATACGCGTCCCCCGGGTCCGGGACGGCTCGACTAGGCTGCGACGCATCATGCGTTTCGGGCTGCTTCTCCTTAGCTGCCGCGGCGAGGGCCTGTAGTCACAAGGCCGACCCCCTCCCCGCGGAGCTTTGACGTCGCGTCGTCGGCCGTCCACCCGGACATCCGGATCTCCGGACACCCTGAGGAGCCCACGCACCATGGCCAACCGCCAGCAGCCCAGTTCCCTGCCGATCCACAAGTACGGCCGCTACGAGCAGGTCGACATCCCGGACCGCACCTGGCCGGACCAGCGGATCACCGCCGCCCCCCGCTGGCTCTCCACCGACCTGCGCGACGGCAACCAGGCCCTGATCGACCCGATGTCGCCCGAGCGCAAGCGCCGGATGTTCGACCAGCTGGTCAAGCTGGGCTACAAGGAGATCGAGGTCGGCTTCCCCGCCTCCGGCCAGACCGACTTCGACTTCGTGCGCTCGATCATCGAGGAAGAGGGCGCGATCCCGGACGACGTCACGATCTCCGTGCTGACCCAGGCCCGCGAGGACCTGATCGAGCGGACCGTGGAGTCCCTGAAGGGCGCCAAGCGGGCCACCGTCCACCTGTACAACGCGACGGCTCCCGTGTTCCGGCGCGTGGTCTTCCGCGGCTCCAAGGACGACATCAAGCAGATCGCCGTCGACGGCACCCGCCTGGTGATGGAGTACGCCGACAAACTGCTGGGCCCCGAGACCGAGTTCGGCTACCAGTACAGCCCCGAGATCTTCACCGACACCGAGCTGGACTTCGCGCTGGAGGTCTGCGAGGCGGTCATGGACGTCTGGCAGCCCGGCCCGGACCGCGAGATCATCCTCAACCTGCCCGCCACCGTGGAGCGTTCGACCCCCTCCACGCACGCGGACCGCTTCGAGTGGATGCACCGCAACCTGTCCCGCCGCGAGTACGTCTGCCTGTCCGTCCACCCGCACAACGACCGCGGTACGGCCGTGGCGGCGGCCGAACTGGCCCTGATGGCCGGCGCCGACCGCGTCGAGGGCTGCCTGTTCGGGCAGGGCGAGCGCACCGGCAACGTCGACCTGGTCACCCTGGGCATGAACCTGTTCTCGCAGGGCGTCGACCCGCAGATCGACTTCTCCGACATCGACGAGATCCGTCGTACGTGGGAGTACTGCAACCAGATGGAGGTCCACCCGCGCCACCCGTACGTGGGCGACCTGGTCTACACGTCCTTCTCCGGCTCCCACCAGGACGCCATCAAGAAGGGCTTCGACGCCATGGAGGCCGACGCGAAGGCCAGGGGCGTCACCGTCGACGACATCGAGTGGGCGGTCCCGTACCTGCCGATCGACCCGAAGGACGTCGGCCGCTCCTACGAGGCCGTCATCCGGGTCAACTCCCAGTCCGGCAAGGGCGGTATCTCCTACGTCCTGAAGAACGACCACAAGCTGGACCTGCCGCGCCGGATGCAGATCGAGTTCTCCAAGCTCATCCAGGCGAAGACCGACGCCGAGGGCGGCGAGATCACGCCGAAGGAGATCTGGGCGGTCTTCCAGGACGAGTACCTGCCGAACCCGGACAACCCCTGGGGCCGCATCCAGGTCAGGACCGGCCAGTCGACCACGGACACCGACGGCGTGGACACCCTGACCGTCGAGGCGACGGTCGACGGCGAGGACACCGTCCTGACCGGTTCCGGCAACGGTCCGATCTCGGCCTTCTTCGACGCCCTGGAGTCCATCGGCATCGACGTACGCCTGCTGGACTACCAGGAGCACACGATGAGCGAGGGTGCCTCCGCGCAGGCCGCCTCCTACATCGAATGCGCGATCGACGGCAAGGTCCTGTGGGGCATCGGCATCGACGCGAACACGACGCGTGCGTCGCTGAAGGCCGTCGTCTCCGCGGTGAACCGCTCCGCCCGCTGACCGCCCTGACCGGGCCTTTCGGTGCCCTGACCGCTGTATACGGCGGTCAGGGCACCGTCGTTTATCGGCCATCGTCCCGCCCGGGTCACGGACAGGTCTCTTCCGGGGTACTGACTCAGCGTCCGTGATGTGGCTAACATCACGCCAGCGCGGCGATGTTGCCGTGCGGTTACGGAGGTGCGACGTGCTGCCAGTACGGGGACGAGACGGCCAGGCCCTGCGCTTCCTGGGCACACGCACCGCATGGACACCGATCGGGGACGGCGAGTTCTTCTGCCCCGGCTGCGGGGGCGACCGCAACTACCAGCGGCTCACCGGGCGCCGCCGGCTCACCCTGCTCGGGGTGCCCCTGCTGCCGCGCGGGACGGCCGGACCGGTCGTGGAGTGCGCCGCCTGCCGCCAGCACTACGGCACCGACGTCCTCGACCACCCCACCACGCGCCGCTTCTCCGCGATGCTCCGCGACGCCGTGCACACCGTCGCCCTCGCCGTGCTCGCCGCGGGCGGCACCTCCTCCCGTACGGCACTGGAGACGGCCGCCACCACCGTGCGCGCGGCCGGTTTCGACGGCTGCACCGAGGACCAGCTGGCCGCCCTGGTCGAGGCCCTCGCCGCCGACACCGGCCGGGTCCTCGGCGGCGAGTGCGGCACCAGCCTGACGATAGAGCTGCACGAGGCCCTGGACCCGCTCGCCCCGCACCTCGCACCGGCGGGCCGCGAGTCCCTGCTCCTCCAGGCCGCCCGCATCGCCCTCGCCGACGGCCCCTACACCCCCGCCGAACGCGACGCCCTCAGCACGGTCGGCGCCGCCCTGACCATCTGCGCCGACGACGTCACCCGCCTCCTGGCCGCCGCCCGCACACCGTCCTGACCCGCCCGGCTCCGGCCCCACGGATCGCCTGATCGAGCGGTTCCCGCCGGTTCCCCGGGGGCCCGGACGGGTGGGCCCGAGGGGCCGGTGCGGCCGGGTTCCGGGAGCCGGACCCGGGTGCGTGCGGTCCCGGTGTCGCCCGTACGAGTGATCCCCGGGACGAATCGGGACCGACGGTTCCGGGGAGCATGGGTGGGTGACACCGAAGAGCCGCACCCTGCTCACCGCCCTCGCGCTCCTCACCTCGCTCGCCGCCCGCCCACCCGCCCACGCCGCCTCCGCCTGCGTCTCCTCGCAGCCGTACGTGTCGGGGCAGGACGGCTATCACACGTACCGCATCCCGGCCGCGGTCAGGACGTGGGACGGCACGGTCCTGGCCTTCGCCGAGGGCCGGCACGACAGCGCGGGCGACACCGGGGACATCGACGTCGTGCTGCGCCGCTCCACCGACGGCGGCTGCACCTGGGGCCCACTGACCGTGGTGACCGCGGGCCATGGGGACACCCGGGGCAACCCGGCGCCGGTCCTGGACCCACGCACCGGCGCCGTCATCCTCGTGACCTGCGGCAACAGCGGCTCGGTGACCGAGGAGCAGATCATGCGCGGCGAGGTCCCCGACGAGTGGGGCCGCCGGGTGTTCGTACAGCGCAGCGGGGACGACGGCCGCCACTTCACGCCCCCGGCGGACATCACCGCGCAGGTGAAGCCGCCCGGCTGGCGCTGGTACGCCACAGGCCCCGGCCACGCGGTCGTCCTCACCCGGGGCCCGCATGCCGGCCGCCTGCTCGTCCCCGCCAACCACTCCGCCGCCCCGCCCGCCGGCTCCTCCGACACCGGCGAGGAACCCAGGTACTACGGCGGTCACGCCCTCTACAGCGACGACGGCGGGCGCACCTGGCACCTCGGTTCCGTGGACGCCACCTACGACGGGGTGACCAACACCAACGAGACGAGCGCCACCCAACTCCCCGACGGCCGCATCTACTTCAGCGCCCGCGACCAGAACGGCAGCGCGCCCGGCAACCGCCTCGACACCTACTCCTCCGACGGCGGCACCACCCTCGACCGCCCCTACGCCGTCCAGCCCACGCTGGACGACGTCCCCATGGTCCAGGGCAGCGTCCTCCAACTCCACGGACCCGGCGCCCCGTTGGTGTTCTCCGCGCCCTCCGTACCGACCGCCCGCCGCGCCCCGGCCCTCTGGACGAGCACGGACGCCGGCCGCACCTTCACCCGGCTGCTCACCCTCTCTGACCGCCCGGCCGCCTACTCCGACCTCGTCCAGCTCGGCCACGCCACGGTCGGCGTCCTGTACGAGACGGGCACCGCGCACGCCTACGACACCCTGGAGTTCCGTCGGGTGACGATCCCCTAGAGAAGGCCGGCCGCCGCCAGGAACTTGCCCACCCTCTCGGTCTCCTCCCCGGACAACGGCACCTGCGGCTCCGCGGTGACCGGGCAGTCGATGACACCCCGCAGATGCAGCGCGGCCTTGAACGCGCCCAGCGCCGACGAGCTGCCGCCCATCCGCGCCGGGTCCCCGACCGCGACCATCCCGAACAGCGCGCACAGCCGCTCCTGCTCGGTCCGTGCCCCGTCCCAGTCGCCGGCCCGGCACATCCGGTACAGCCGGACGTACCCGTGCGGGTCGACGTTGGCCAGCCCCGGCACGGCCCCGTCGGCGCCCAGCGCCAGCGCGGAGTCCACGATCAGCTCCGAGCCGGTCAGCACGCTGAACCCGGGGTTCGCCCGGGCGCCGGTGACGATCTCGCGGAAGGCGGCCAGGTCCCCGCTGGAGTCCTTGATCCCGGCCAGCACCCGGTCGGCGGCCAGCCCCAGCACCACGTCGGCGGGGAGCTTGGTGTGCACGGCGACGGGAATGTCGTAGGCGATGACCGGCACCGTGGACGCGGCGGCGATCCGGCGGTAGTGGTGGACGATCTCGGAACGGTGGGTGCGGGCGTAGAACGGGGCGGTGACGACGACCGCCTGCGCCCCGGCCGCCGTGACGGCCCTGACGTGGTCCAGGACGCGCGGGGTGGTCATGTCGATCGCGCCGGCGAGGACGGGCAGCCCCCGGCCCACATGGCCGACCACCGCCTCCACGACCTGCCGCCGCTGCCGGTCCGTCAGGAACGCCGCCTCGGAGGTCGACCCGAGCAGGAACAGCCCGTGCACCCCGCCGTCCACCAGATGGTCGACCAGCCTGAGCAGCGAGGGGACGTCCACCTCGCGCTGCGGAGTCAGGGGTGTGCAGACGGGCGGGACGACACCGGTCAGCGGGACGGGGAACGTCATTCAGGGCTCCTGGCGTGCTAGGTCGCGAGTCGACTGGTCCTCCTCGACAGGATGGTGGCAGCGGTACCGGTGTCCGGGCCGTGACGCGGCCGAGAAGTCCGGCATCGCCTGCGCACACAACCCGTCCGCCTTCCAACAGCGGGTGCGGAACGGGCAGCCGCTCGGCGGCCGGGTCGCCGACGGCACCGGCCCCGTCAGCGGGATCGGTTCGAGGGGGTCCAGCAGACCGGGCGTGGCGGAGAACAGGGCACGCGTGTACGGGTGCCGGGCGGAGTCGGTGACCCGGTCGGCCGGTGTCTCCTCGACGATTCGGCCCAGGTACATGGTGATCACCCGGTCGCTCATCCGCCGTACCGTCTGGATGTCGTGCGAGACGAACACCAGGGCCAGGCCGAGGCGCTCCTTCAGGTCCAGCAGGAGGTTCAGGATCTGCGCGCGGACCGACACGTCCAGGGCGCTGGTCGGCTCGTCGGCGACGACCAGGGCCGGGTCCAGAGCGAGCGCGCGGGCGATGGCGACGCGCTGCCGCTGCCCGCCGGAGAGCTGTCCGGGCAACGCGTCCGCCAGGGCCGAGGGCAGACCGACCAGGGCCATCAACTCCCTGACCCTCTCCTCCCGTTCCGCTCTGGTGCCACGGTCGTGCACGTCCAGCGGATCGCGCAGGATCCGCCGTACCGTCAGCCGCCGGTTCAGGGCGGTCGACGGGTCCTGGAAGACCATCCCGACGCCCGCGCCGACGGTGGCCCGGCGCTCGGCGGGCGGCATCGACCCCAGGTCGCGGCCCTGGAACACCACCGTCCCGGAGGTCGGCCGCTGGATGCCCACCAGCACCCTGGCCAGGGTCGACTTCCCGCACCCCGACTCGCCGACCACGCCCACCGTCTCCCCGGCGGCCACGGCGAGACCGGCGCCGGTCAGGGCGTACACCCGGTCGCGCCTCAGCAGCCCGCCGCTGCGCGCCCTGTGCACCACATGGACGTCCCGCACCTCGACGACGGCGTTCACTGCACCACCTCGTTCTCCACCGGTACCGCCGGGTGATGGCAGGCGGCCGTGTGGGTGGCCGTACCGGCGGGGACCGGGGCGCTGCGGTGACACACCGGCGTCGCCAGCGGGCAGCGGTCGGCGAAGCGGCAGCCCGCCGGGAAGTGGGCCGGGGACGGTACGACTCCCCTGATCTGCGTCATCCGTTCCTCGGCCGACTCCAGTGACAGCACGCTGCCGAGCAGACCGCGCGTGTAGTGGTGGGCCGGTGCCGCCACCACGTCGGCGGTCACCCCGCTCTCCACGATCTGCCCGCCGTACATCACCACCACCCGGTCGGTCACGTCGGCGACCAGCGCCAGATCGTGCGAGACCAGGACCAGCGCGAAGCCCAGCTCCCCGCGCAGCCGCAGCAGCAGCTCCATCACCTGGGCCTGCACGGTGACGTCCAGGGCGGTCGTCGGCTCGTCGGCGACGATCAGGCTCGGGTCGCGGGAGAGCGCCATGGCGATCAGGACGCGCTGGCGCTGGCCGCCGGAGAGTTCGTGCGGGTAGCTGCGCAGCGTGCGGTCGGGGTCCAGACCGACCAGCTCCAGGAGCTCGCGCGGACTGCGGCGCCCACCGCGCCGGACGAGCTGCCTCAGCTGCGCACGGATGGTCATCGCCGGGTTCAGCGAGGACAGGGCGTCCTGGTACACCATCGCCATCTCGTGCCCGAGCAGCCGCCGCCGTACCCGCATCGGCTCGGCGAGCAGGTCACGCCGGCGGAAGCGCACCTGGCCGCCGATGCGCGCGCCCCTCGGCTGCAGCCCCATGACCGTGAGCGCGGTCAGCGACTTCCCGCAGCCCGACTCGCCCACCAGCCCGAGCACTTCCCCGGGGTACACCTCGAAGCCGACCCCGGCCACGATGTCCACGCCCCGGTGCCGGTCCGGGAAACCGATGGTGAGGTTCTCCACGGCGAGCACCGGCTGACCGGAGGGGCCGGGGCGGGTCCGGGCCCGGGACCGCAGCCGCCGGGCCGCTTCGGCGAGTCCGGGCAGCGGGAGCACCTCACCGCTGCCGGGCTCCGGCGCCTGAAGCCGGTCCCGGGGCGCCGCCACCTCCCGGGGCGCCGCCACCTCCCGGGGCGCCGGTGCCGCCCACGCGTCGGAGACACCCTCGGAGAGGATGTTCAGCGACAGCACGGTCAGCAGGATCAGCAGCCCGGGGAAGACGGTCGCCCACCAGCCGCCGGTCAGCACCATGTTCTTGCCGTCGGCGATGACACTGCCCCAGGACGGGTCCGGCGGACGCACCCCGGCGCCGATGAAGGACAGCGACGCCTCGAACACGATCGCCTCGGCGACCTGGACCGTGCAGAAGACGAGCACGGGGGCGGCACAGTTGACGGCCACGTGCCGCAGCACGATGTGCGCGGTACGGGCGCCGATCACCCGTTCCGCCGTGACGTAGTCCTCCCCGTACTGATCGAGGACGTTCGCCCGTACGACCCGGGCGACGGGCGGCGTGAACAGGAAGGCGATGGCGCAGATCAGCACGCCGATCCCGCCGCCGAACACGGCGACCAGCACGGCCGCGAGCGCGATCCCCGGGAACGCCATCACCACGTCCAGGCAGCGCATCAGCGTCTCGTCGACCGCTTTGCGGGAGGTGGCGGCCACCGCTCCGACGACCGCCCCCACGACCAGGGCGAGCCCGGTGGCGCCCAGCCCGATCGCCAGCGACCAGCGGGCGCCGTACATCAGCCGGCTGAGGACGTCCCGGCCGAGGCTGTCCTGCCCGAGCCAGTGCGCGGCGGACGGATGCCCGCTGCCGCCGACCGGGTCCTGCTGGTCGAGCGGGTCGTCCGGGGCGAGGAGCGGAGCGAGTACGGCGACGAGGACGACGAGGGCCAGGAAACAGACGGCCGCCTTCGACAGCAGCGGCAGCCGACGCCGGCCGCGCGGCCGGACGCCGGGCCGGGTGAGCCGCTCGGTGAGGCGCGCACGCGTGACCATCAGACCGCCCTCAGACGTGGGTTGACGAGGAGGTAGAGGATGTCGATGACGAGGTTCACGACGACGAACCCGGTGGCCGTGGTGAGGACCACCCCTTGGACGACGGCCGGATCACCGTTCTGCACGGCGTCGATCATCAGCTTGCCCATGCCGGGCAACGAGAAGATCGTCTCGATGACGACGGCACCGCCGAGCAGATAGCCGACCCGCAGGCCGAGCACGGTCAGGGGGTTGACGAGGGCGTTGCGCAGGACGTTCCGGCCCACCACGACGCGGGGCGGCAACCCGCTCCCGACGGCCGTACGGACGTAGTCCTTGTCCAGTTCCTCCACGACGGAGGTGCGCACGATCCTGGTGAGCTGGGCGGCCACCGGCAGTGAGAGCGCGCAGGCGGGCAGCGCCATGGTCCTCAGCCAGCCGGTGACGGAGTCGGCCGGGTTGATGTAACCGCCGGTCGGGAACCAGCCCCGGTCCACCGCCAGGTACTGGATCATCAGCAGCGCCAGCCAGAACCCGGGCGCGGCCACTCCGACCAGCGAGACCACCCGGATGACCTGGTCCGGGATCCGGTCCCGGTACACGGCCGCCGTGACCCCGCCCGCCAGCGCCAGCACCACCGCGATGGCGAGGCCCAGGAAGGTCAGCTGGAGGGTGAGCGGCAGCGCGGTGGTGACCTGGTCGGCCACCGGGGCCCGGGTCAGGGCGCTGGTGCCGAGGTCGCCGTGGAGCAGGGCGCCGACGAAACGGGCGTACCGCACGGGCAGCGGGTCGAGCAGCCCGTTGCGCTCCCGGAAGTCGTGCAGCTGCCGCGGTGTCGGATTCGCCCCCTGGAAGAACGCGGACGCCGGGTCGACGTCCGAGAACCGCATCACCAGGAACACGAACAGCACGATCCCGAGCAGCAGCGGCACGAGCAGGGCGATGCGTCGCAGCAGGATCCGTACGACGGCTGTCATCCCGCTAGGCCCAGCCGGCCTGGAGGAGGTTGATGCCGGGGTACGGCTGGGCCCTTATCCCGGTGAGCTTGCGCGGGTCCCAGGCCGTCATCAGCTCGTTGTGGACGACCGGGTAGAGCACGGCCTGCTCGGCGACGACGTCGATGTAGTCCTGGATCATCGCCTTCTTCCTCGCCGGGTCCGGCTCCCGGGTCGCCCGGTCCATGTCCCTGAAGAGCTGCTTGGCGACGGGATCGCCGGCCCACCGGGTGTACCCCATCCACAGGTTCTGCGGCCCGTAGTTGTAACGCATGATCAGATCGGCGTCGAGGCCGAACTGGTTGGGGTTGGAGGCGGCTGCGACGACCTGGTAGTCCTGCCTCTGGTCCATCTTGGTGAAGACGGCGGTGGTCTCCTGCGGCGCGAGGGTCGTCTCCACGCCGACCGCGTCCCAGGAGGACTTGATGGTCGGCAGGCAGTCCACGATCCAGCTGACGTTGACGGCCAGGACCTCGATCCTCAGATCGCTGACCCCGGCAGCTTCGAGCAGGGCTTTCGCCTTCCGGGGGTCGTAGTCGTAGACGGTCTTGGCCCGCCGGTGGCTCGGGTTGCCCTCGTTGAGGAAGGAGGACGCCGGCTTCCCGTGCCCCTTCAGCGCCACCCGCACCATCTTCTCGGTGTCGATGGCGTAGTGGAGGGCCTGGCGCACCCGGACGTCGTCGAAGGGCTTGTGCCGGGTGTTGAACATCAGGAAGAGGTTGTTCATCCCGGCGCCGCCCGCGACCTTCAGCCCGCCCTGCTCCAGGCGGGCGATGTTGGCGTACGGGATGTTGTCCGCGATCTGCGCACCGGCGCCGGTCCCGGAGATCTTCGCCACGCGGGGAGCGGCGTCCACGATGGTCAGCCAGTTCATACGCCGGAAGGCGGGCTTGCGGGGTCCGTTGTAGCCGGCGAACGCCTCGAAGGTGGTGTTGGACTTCGGGTGGTGCGCGGTCTGCCGGTACGGCCCCGATCCCACGGCCAGCCCCTTGACGGCGTCGTCCCAGGCGCCGGGGCCGGCGAAGACGTGCTTCGGCATGATCTTGGCCAGGGTGAGCCGGGAAAGCCCGTCGGGGAAGGGGAACTCGAGGAGGAGCTCGACGGTGCGGGAGTCGACCTTCCGGACGCCGCTGAGCCAGCCGGCGAAGAAGCCCTTGGCGAGCGTCTGGGTCTTCGGGTCGAGGATCCGGTCGAAGACGAACACGACGTCGTCGGCGGTGACGGGCTTGCCGTCGTGGAAGGTCGCGCCCGAGCGGAGGGTGAACCGCCAGGTGGTGGCACCGGCGTCCGTGGGCACCTCGGTGGCGAGCGCCGGATACGGCACCCGGGTGATCGGGTCGGTGTCCAGCAGCCCCTCGTAGATGTGGTGGTTGGCGGCCATCGCGAACGCCGACGCCGTCTGGGTCGGATCCCAGCTGCCGTCGTTGCCGTAGCCGATCACGGCCGTCAGTGTCCGGTCCTTGCCGCTGCCGCCGCCTCCCGTGTCGTTCGTGGACTGTGGCCCGGTGCAGCCGGCCAGCACGGGCGGCAGAACGGCGGCCGCGCCCAGCGCACCGGTGCACCTCAGAAACGACCGGCGGCGCGGCGCCGGCGCGTCGGGGGTCTCGTCGTCGGTCACGTCGTCGCGCACGGGTCCTCCAGCAGGTGGGTGAGGGGAGGGTGGGGACACGACGTCCTACGTCCTACGTCCGGTCGGTAGCGCGACCATAGGAGGGGGCGTGGGGGTGGTCAAGACGGCGCACACGAATGGCCTAGCCGCCACAGGTCGCGACCACCCGCCCCCGGCGCCCGGCGGGTGTGGCGCCCGCTGAAGGCCGCCAACCCCGGCGAGCCGGCCCGCACTTGACGGGCAGGGGTTGCCGGTGAGTTTAGTGGCGGAGCGTCACATCGAATGTGCGAAGCGTGAAACTGCGAGGGGCAGGGGAGCAGGGTGTAGGTGCGGCGTAACCACCCGCGCGGCGCTGTGTGTCGAGGAGGCGGAGGAAGCGTTGGAGGAAGTGTGGTCGAAGAAGCCCGCTGTCGGCAGCCATGTCGTGGACACCCGCACGGGCAGGCTCGGCATCGTCATGGGAGCCGAGGGGCCCTATGTGCAGCTGAGACCGTATGGCGGGGGCCGGGAGTGGGACGCCGAGCCCGGTGCGCTGCGCGCCGCGACCGCCGCCGAGCGGCTCAGGGCGGCCACCGCGTACGCCAACGCCCGCAGCCGTGGGGAAACGCTCTAGCCGCTCCCCGGCATGGGCGAGAATGGTGCCATGAGCCTGTTCCGCGACGACGGCATCGTGCTGCGCACCCAGAAGCTGGGTGAGGCGGACCGGATCATGCTGTGCTGTTCCGGGGGCCAACCCCCGGACCCCCGGCCGGTGGGAAGCGGGGGTGGGCTGTGAGTCTGTTCCGCGACGACGGCATCGTGCTGCGCACCCAGAAGCTGGGTGAGGCGGACCGGATCATCACGTTGCTCACGCGGGGGCACGGGCGGGTGCGGGCCGTGGCCCGGGGGGTGCGGCGGACGAAATCCAAGTTCGGGGCCCGGCTGGAACCCTTCTCCCACGTCGACGTGCAGTTCTTCGCGCGGGGGAGTGAGCTGGTCGGGCGCGGACTGCCGTTGTGTACGCAGAGTGAGACCATCGCACCGTACGGCGGCGGGATCGTCACCGACTACGCCCGGTACACCGCCGGGACGGCCATGCTGGAGACCGCCGAGCGGTTCACCGATCACGAGGGGGAGCCGGCCGTGCAGCAGTATCTGCTGCTGGTGGGCGCCCTGAGGACGCTCGCCCGGGGTGAGCATGCGCCGCATCTCGTGCTCGACGCCTTTCTGCTGCGCTCCCTCGCCGTCAACGGATACGCCCCGAGTTTCACCGACTGCGCGAAGTGCGGCATGCCCGGGCCGAACCGGTTCTTCTCCGTGGCCTCCGGCGGCTCCGTCTGCGTCGACTGCCGGGTCCCCGGGAGTGTCGTACCGTCGCCGCAGACCCTGGTGCTGCTCGGGGCGCTGCTTACGGGAGACTGGGAGACGGCGGACGCGTGCGAGGCCCGGTACGTCCGCGAGGGCAGCGGGCTGGTGTCCGCCTACCTGCACTGGCATCTGGAGCGCGGGCTGCGTTCGCTCAGGTATGTGGAAAAGACGTAGAGGGAGACGAGAAGCACATGGTCGTACGCGGGATCCTGGGGCGCCAGCGGCGCGAGTACAAGGCGCCGGAGCCGCATCCGTCCGGTGCGCGTGCGCCCAGGCTCCCTGGCGAGCTGGTGCCGAACCACGTGGCCATCGTCATGGACGGCAACGGGCGGTGGGCCAAGGAACGGGGCCTGCCGCGCACGGAAGGGCACAAGGTCGGTGCCGAGCGGGTGCTCGACGTCCTGCAGGGGTCCATCGAGATCGGTGTGCGCAACATCTCCCTGTACGCCTTCTCCACCGAGAACTGGAAGCGCTCGCCCGACGAGGTCCGCTTCCTGATGAACTTCAACCGCGACTTCATCCGCAAGACCCGCGACCAGCTCGACGCACTCGGCATCCGGGTGCGCTGGGTGGGGCGCATGCCCAAGCTGTGGAAGTCGGTCGCCAAGGAACTGCAGATCGCCCAGGAGCAGACGAAGGACAACGATCTGCTCACGCTGTACTTCTGCATGAACTACGGCGGGCGGGCCGAGATCGCCGACGCGGCGAAGGCGCTGGCCGAGGACGTGCGGGCGGGGCGGCTGGACCCGGGGAAGGTCAACGAGAAGACCCTTCAGAAGTACCTGTACTACCCGGACATGCCGGACGTGGACCTCTTCCTGCGCCCCAGCGGCGAGCAGCGCACCTCCAACTACCTGCTCTGGCAGAGCGCGTACGCCGAGATGGTCTTCCAGGACGTGCTGTGGCCCGACTTCGACCGCCGTGACCTGTGGCGGGCCTGTGTCGAATTCGCCTCCCGCGACCGGCGGTTCGGCGGCGCCGTCCCGAACGAGGAACTCCTCGCCATGGAGGCCGCGATGAAGGGCGATTCCACCTCGTAGCCATCGGCGGTTCACACGGGGCGCCGAGGATACGGGACTCATGAGACGACTCACGCCCGTCCTCGCCCTCGGCGCCCTGCTGCTCACCGCGCTGCCCGCGCACGCCGTCGGCGACGGTCCCGCGCACCGCGACAGCTACGGCACCAAGGCCCCGTACGAGCCCCGGCAGAGCCCGCACACCTATCAGCGGCCCCCGGCCGGTTACACCGCCGTCCTCACCGAGAACGTCTCCCGGCACGGCTCCCGTGCGGCGACGGACGGCGAGGACGGCGACCTGGTCCTCGCCCTGTGGGACGAGGCGCGGGAGCAGGGGCAGCTCACCGGGAGAGGCGAGGAGTTCGGTCCGCGTGTGCGGGCGCTGACGGCCGCCATGGAGAAGGTCGGGTACGGCAACCTCAGCGGGCGCGGGCGGCAGGAGATGCGGGACACGGCGACGCGCATGGAGCACCGGCTGCCCGACCTGTTCGCGGAGATCGCCGACCGGGGCGAGAAGATCGACGTGGTCAGCTCCGGGCAGGGGCGGGCCGTGGACAGCGCGGGGGAGTTCACCGGGGCGCTCGCGGCGGCCGACCCGGCGCTGGAGCCCTTGATCGGGGCGACCCGCACGGACAGGGACCTGCTGTACTTCCACAAGGCGGCGGGCGGCGCCGCGTACCGCGACTACCTCGCGAACGACCAGCGCCTCAAGGACACCCTGAACGCGATCACCGACCAGCCCCGGACGCACGAGGCCGCGCGCAGTGTCCTGCGGCGGATCTTCAAGGACGCCTTCGTCGACCGGATCCCCGACCAGGTCGGCGCCGCGCGGGCCGTCTACGACCTGTACGCCATCGCCCCGGCGATGAGCGAGGAGAGCCCGGACGGTGAGGGCTGGGGGATGGAGCGGTTCGTCTCCCGGTCGGACGCCGAGTGGTTCGGGTATCTGTCGGACGCCGAGGACTTCTACGAGAAGGGGCCCGGCTTCTCCGACAGCGACATCACCTACAGGATGGCGGACGTCCTGCTCGACGACTTCTTCCGGCAGGCCGAGGCCAAGCGGGCCGGTACCGGCGATCTCGGGGCCGAGCTGCGCTTCACCCACGCCGAGGAGATCATTCCCCTGGCGGCGCTGATGGGGCTGCCGGGCAGCGCGAGGCCGGCGGCGCCGGGGGAGGCGTACACGTACGCCGGCAATCCCTGGCGGGGGGCGTCGGTGGCTCCGCTGGGCACGAACATCCAGTGGGACGTCTTCAGGAAGGGCGACCGGTTCCTGGTCCGCATGCTCTACAACGAGAAGGAGACGGCGTTCAAGGCGGGCTGCCGTCCGATCGGCAAGGGGAGCGCCTTCTACGACCTGGACGAACTGGAGCGCTGCTTCGGAAGAGCCTGAGGCGAGGAGCCCGGGGCTCAACCGGCGGCGCACTCCGCGCACGTGCCGAAGATCTCCACCGTGTGCGCCACGTTGACGTAGCCGTGCTCCGCCGCGATGGCCTCGGCCCACTTCTCCACCGCCGGGCCCTCCACCTCCACCGCCCTGCCACAAGCACGGCACACCAGGTGGTGATGGTGCTCACCGCTGCTGCAGCGGCGGTACACGGACTCGCCGTCGGACGTGCGCAGGACGTCGACCTCACCGGCCTCGGCGAGGGACTGCAGCGTGCGGTAGACGGTGGTGAGCCCGACCGAGTCGCCCTTGTGCTTGAGCATGTCGTGCAGTTCCTGCGCGCTGCGGAACTCCTCGACCTCGTCCAGGGCCGCCGCCACGGCTGCACGCTGGCGGGTCGCGCGGCCCTTCACGGGCGGTCCAGCGGTCGTCACCGTTGTCTCCTCACGTTTCGCTTGTGCCCGGGCGGCCATTGTGCCAGCCCGGACCGTCAGCGGTCAGACGCCGATCTCGTCCGCGGCTCCCCTCGTGGCCGGAATCGTGCACTCCGCCGGGTCCCCGGCGGGGTGCGCGGCGGCGGCCGAGCGGGCGCGTCGGCGGGCCAGCGGGGTGGCCAGGGCGGTGAGCGCGACGAACGCGGCGATGGTCAGCAGGACGATCGTCGCGCCGGGCGGGACGTCCTGGTAGTACGAGGTGACCGTGCCGCTGATCGCCACGGTGACGCCGAGGGCGACGGCGATCGCGAAGGTCACCGCGAAGCTGCGGCTGAGCTGCTGTGCGGCGGCGACCGGCACCACCATGAGCGCGGAGACCAGGATCAGGCCGACCACCCGCATGGCGACGGTGACCGTGACGGCCGCGGTGATGGCGATGAGGAGGTTCAGGGCACGCACCGGCAGCCCGGTGACCCGCGCGAACTCCTCGTCCTGGCTGACCGCGAACAGCTGGCGGCGCAGTCCGAGGGTGACCACGACGACGAACGCGGCGAGCACGGTGATCGCCGTGACGTCCGACGGGGAGACCGTCGACAGCGAGCCGAACAGGTACGAGGTCAGGTTCGCGTTGGAACCGCCGGGTGCGAGGTTGACGAACATCACACCGCCGGCCATGCCGCCGTAGAAGAGCATCGCGAGGGCGATGTCGCCGCGGGTCCTGCCGTACCAGCGGATCAGTTCCATCAGGACCGAGCCGAGCGCGGAGACGGCCGTGGCCATCCACACCGGCGAGGCGTGCAGCAGGAAGCCGAGGCCGACGCCGGTCATCGCCACGTGCCCGATGCCGTCGCCCATCAGGGGCTGGCGGCGCTGGACGAGGTAGATACCGATCGCGGGCGCGGTGATGCCGACCAGGACGGCGGCGATGAGCGCCCGCTGCATGAAGGCGTAGTTCAGGAGGTCCATCAGCTCAGCAGTCCCGTGCGGATCGGTTCGGCGCCCGCGGGTGCGTGCGGGTGCACGTGGTCGTGGCCGGGCAGGGCGTGCTGGCCGAGTGCCTGCGGGGGCGGGCCGTCGTGCAGCACGCAGCCGTCGCGCAGGACGACCGCCCGGTCGATCAGGGGCTCCAGCGGCCCGAGTTCGTGCAGGACCAGCAGGACCGTCGTACCGGCGGCCACCTGCGCGCGCAGGGTCCGGGCGAGCACCTCCTGGCTGGCCAGGTCGACGCCCGCCATCGGCTCGTCCATGATCAGCAGTTCGGGTTCGGCGACGAGCGCGCGGGCGATCAGCACCCGCTGGTGCTGTCCGCCGGACAGGGCGTTCACCGAGTCCCGGGCGCGGTCCGCCATGCCGACCAGCTCCAGGGACCGGCGCACGGCCGCCCGGTCGGCCTTGCGGAAGACGCCGAAGCGGGTGCGGGAGAGGCGGCCGGAGGAGACGATCTCGGTGACCGTCGCGGGGACGCCGCCGGCGGCCGTCGTGCGCTGCGGTACGTAGCCCACGCGCGCCCAGTCGCGGAAGGAGCGGCGCGGGGTGCCGAACAGCTCGACCGTGCCGCCGCTGACCGGGACCTGGCCGATGATCGTGCGGATGGCCGTGGACTTGCCGGAGCCGTTGGCGCCGAGCAGGGCGACGACCTCGCCGCGGCCGACGGTGAGGTCGATGCCGCGCAGCACGGGACGCGCGCCGAGTTCGGCGGTGACCCCGCGCAGGGTTATGACGGGCTCTCCCATGATCCTGCCTTCCCTGTCGGTCACTTGGCGCCCAGGGCCTGCTGGAGCGCCCTGAGGTTGGCCTGCTGGACGGAGAGGTAGTCCTTGCCGCGGGACTTGGCCGTGATGCCCTCGACCGGGTCCAGGACGTCCGTCCTCAGGCCGGCGTCGTGCGCGATGGTCTTCGCGGTCCTGTCGCTGACGAGCGTCTCGTAGAAGACGGTGGAGACGCCGTCGGCCTTGGCCATCGTCTCCAGGTCCCTGACCCGGGCGGCGCTGGGCTCCGACTCGGGGTCGAGACCGTTGATGGCCTCCTCGGTCAGGCCGTAGCGCTCGGCGAGATAGCCGAAGGCGGCGTGGGTGGTGACGAAGACCTTGGTCTTCGTGTGCGCGAGTTTGTCCCTGAACTGCTTGTCCAGGCTGTTCAGCTGCTCGACCAGCGCCGCGGTGTTCTTCTTGTAGTCGGCCGCGTGCTTCGGGTCGGCCTTCTCGAAGGCCTTGCCGACCCCCTCGGCGACCTGGGCGTAGCGCACCGGGTCGAGCCAGATGTGCGGGTCCTTGCCCGCCGACTCCTCGTTCTGGTGGGTGTCGTGCGCGGCCGCGTGGCCGCCGACCTCGTTGCCGTGGTCCTCCAGCGTGGTCAGGGAGGCCGCGTCGATCTTCGTCTTCACCGGGGACTGGGCCACCGCGTCGTCGACGGAGGGCTGGAGGTTCTTCAGGTACAGGACCGCGTCGGAGTCCTCGAGACCCGCGATCTGCCGGGGGCTGAGCTCCAGGTCGTGCGGTTCCTGGCCGGGGGAGGTCAGACTGGTGACGTGGACGTGGTCCCCGCCGATGCGCTCGGCGAGGAATGCCATGGGGTAGAAGGACGCTACGACGTCGAACTTGCCGGTGTTCGCCGCTTCCGCCGTGTCCCCGGAGCAGGCCGTGAGGGTGCCGAGGCCGAGGGCGGTCACGGCGGTGATCGCGGCGGCGGGTATGAGGCGTCGTCGTACGTTCATGACAGTCATTTTCAACAAATATGGAAACCGTTGTCAACAATGCCTGTCGGGGCTGCTAAGCAGGGGGCCGATTTGGTCGTGGGGGAGCCTGCGCCGGTAACCTGAATCATTCGCAAGCTGGAAGCATCTCGCTTCAACGCCAGTCGCCGTAATCGTCATGAAGAGAGCACCGTGGCCGCCGACAAGATCGACACCATCGTCAGCCTGAGCAAGCGCCGTGGCTTCGTTTTCCCGTGCAGTGAGATCTACGGCGGACAGCGTGCCGCCTGGGACTACGGACCGCTGGGTGTCGAGCTCAAGGAGAACATCAAGCGCCAGTGGTGGCGCTACATGGTGACGTCGCGCGAGGACGTGGTCGGTATCGACTCGTCCGTCATCCTGGCCTCCGAGGTCTGGGTCGCGTCCGGCCACGTCGCCACCTTCACGGACCCGCTGACCGAGTGCACCGCGTGTCACAAGCGGTTCCGCGCCGACCACCTGGAAGAGGCGTACGAGGAGAAGAAGGGCCACGCCCCGGCGAACGGCCTCGCGGACATCAACTGCCCGAACTGCGGCAACAAGGGCCAGTTCACCGAGCCCAAGCAGTTCTCGGGTCTGCTGTCGACGCACCTCGGCCCGACCCAGGACTCCGGCTCGGTCGCGTACCTGCGCCCCGAGACCGCCCAGGGCATCTTCACCAACTTCGCCCAGGTGCAGACCACTTCGCGCCGCAAGCCGCCGTTCGGCATCGCGCAGATGGGCAAGTCCTTCCGCAACGAGATCACGCCCGGCAACTTCATCTTCCGCACCCGCGAGTTCGAGCAGATGGAGATGGAGTTCTTCGTCAAGCCGGGCGAGGACGAGAAGTGGCAGGAGTACTGGATGGAGCAGCGCTGGAACTGGTACACCGGCCTGGGCCTGCGTGAAGAGAACATGCGCTGGTACGAGCACCCGCAGGAGAAGCTCTCCCACTACTCCAAGCGCACCGCCGACATCGAGTACCGCTTCCAGTTCGGCGGCAGCGAGTGGGGCGAGCTGGAGGGTGTCGCCAACCGCACCGACTACGACCTCGGCGCCCACTCCAAGGCCTCCGGCCAGGACCTCTCCTACTTCGACCAGGAGGCCGGCGAGCGCTGGACGCCGTACGTCATCGAGCCCGCGGCGGGTGTCGGCCGTACGATGCTGGCCTTCCTGCTCGACGCCTACGTCGAGGACGAGGCGCCGAACGCCAAGGGCAAGATGGAGAAGCGCACGGTGCTGCGCCTCGACCACCGTCTGGCCCCGGTGAAGGTCGCGGTTCTGCCGCTGTCCCGCAACCCTGAGCTCTCCCCGAAGGCGAAGGGTCTCGCCCAGGCGCTGCGGCAGAACTGGAACATCGAGTTCGACGACGCCGGCGCCATCGGCCGCCGTTACCGCCGCCAGGACGAGATCGGTACGCCGTACTGCGTGACCGTCGACTTCGACACGCTCGAGGACAACGCCGTCACGGTGCGCGAGCGGGACTCGATGAAGCAGGAGCGCGTGTCGCTGGACCAGATCGAGGGGTACCTGGCCCAGCGCCTGCTGGGCTGCTGACGCCCGCTGCCCGAGCCGTCGCCCGCCCTCCAGCCGACCCGGTCGGCCGGAGGGCGGGCGTTTTGCTCACAGCTCCAGGTCCACGAACAGCGCGGCGTGGTCGGATGCCTCGTCGGCCTTCGACGTCACGGTGTCGAAGTGGTTCGGGTGCGCGAAGATGCCCCGCGTCTCCAGGCCCACCCGCTGCACCTTCGACCACGGATCGGGCGGCAGCAGGATGTAGTCGAGCTTGTCCCGCGTCGAGTGGCAGGTGCCGTGGGTGCCCGGCTCGCCCCGGTACAGGGGGTGGCTCATCACGTCGCGCGGCGGGGGGTCGGCGCCCAGCAGCACCCCGACGGGCTTGCTGTCCGGGAAGTCGTTGAGGTCTCCGGCGACCACGACGTTCGGGGTGCGCTTGAGCGCGGCCCGGTAGATCTCGGCGACCCGTTCCGCCTGGGACAGGCGCAGCCGGGGGTCGTCGTTGAACTTGCTCTTGAGGTGGTTGCCGAGGAGCACCAGGCTCTCCCCGCCGCCGAGCTGGATCTCGTACTCGGGGCAGTCGCGGCTGAACAGGGGCTTCGTCGGGTCCGCCGGGTCCGGGTCGAAGAGGTGCGGCCGGACGGAAGTGATCGGGAGGCGGCTGAGGATCCCGATGTCGATGCCCCGCGGGTCGTTCCCGTCGATCAGCAGATTGAAGGGGTACGGCTGCCAGCCCAGGCCCAGGCCCAGGACGTGCTGGTTGAAGCGCGCCAGGGTGAGCCGGTCCTCGACCTCGGGGACCAGCAGGACGTCGGCGTTGACCTCTCTGACCACCCGTCCGGTGTTCTTCACCGCGGCCATGTCCAGGTCGTCCTGCCGGAGTTCGGCCCAGCCGGCCCACTCGCCGCGGCCGCCGGCGCGGATCTGCAGCTCCGTGGGGTGGGACCCGGGCGCAGGCGTGTCGAAGAGCCCGCTGCCCTTCCCGGGGCGGTTCTGGTTGACGTAGATGAGCGGCGGGTTGTCGGGGTCGCTGCTGTAGGCCTGGTAGGCGAGGATCAGGTCGGCTATCTCCTTCTTGTCCGACTCGGAGTACGTCGGCTTGTCCAGGAGAGTGACCAACTTGTCGAAGGCGTCGAGGACTTGCTTCCGCTGTGCCGCGTCGGAGAGACGGAAGACGGAGGGGCGGCGGAAGAGGTTCTCGGTGTTGAAGGTGGCGATACGGACGACCATGGCGGGCCTCCTTCGGGCGGCGCGAGGGCACCGCACGGCCGGCGGCAGGCGCCGCCGAAGTGACTGCTCGCCGACAACTTCATTGTCCGAGGGACGGCGAACCATGTCCAACGGGGGCAATCCAGCTCATATCGCCGCTCGCTGATTGGTCCCGTGAACCGCTCGGTGTTTGGCCCTGTCTCGCGGGCCGCGCCGGCGGGAGGGTGACCCCATGAGCCTCGCCTTCCTCCTCACCGCCCTCGTCATCGTCGCCACCCCCGGCACCGGTGTCGTCCACACCCTCGCCGCCGCCCTCTCGCACGGCCGTCGCGCCGGTGTCGTCGCGGCGTTCGCCTGCACGCTCGGGATCGTCCCCCATGTACTGGCCACGGTCACCGGGCTCGCCGCACTGCTGAACGCGAGTGCGACCGCCTTCCAGGCCGTCAAGTACGCCGGTGTGGCCTACCTGCTCTACATGGCGTGGGCGACGCTGCGGGACAAGGAGGCGATCACCGTCGGGCAGGACACCGCGCCCCGTTCCCCGGTGCGGGTGATCGTCCGGGGTGTGCTGGTCAATCTGCTCAACCCCAAGCTGACGATCTTCTTCTTCGCCTTCCTGCCCCAGTTCGTGAACCCGGCCGACCCGCACGCGCTTGCGCGCATGCTCGGCCTGAGCGGTGTCTTCATGCTGCTGACCTTCGTCGTCTTCGCCCTGTACGGCGTCCTCGCCGCCTCCGTGCGCAGCCATGTCACCTCACGGCCGAAGGTCATGACCTGGCTGCGGCGGAGCTTCGCCGGATCCTTCCTCACCCTCGGAGCGAAGCTCGCCCTGACAGCCCGGTAGTGGGCCTGCAGTGACATCTATGGAATGACAGATATTGAAATCTGTCAGCTGTCATGGCAAGGTGAGGGCATGACGATGCGAACCCGAACCCTCGGAACCACCGGACCCCAGGTCTCCGCCCTCGGCCTCGGCTGCATGGGCATGTCCGCGCTGTACGGCGACGCCGACCGCGCGGAGTCCGTCGCGACCGTCCACGCCGCCCTGGAAGTGGGCGTCACCCTGCTGGACACCGGCGACTTCTACGCCATGGGGCACAACGAGATGCTGATCGGCGAGGCCCTGCGCACCGCCCCGGCCGCCCGCCGCGAACAGGCGCTGCTCAGCGTGAAGTTCGGCGCCCTGCGCGACCCGGAGGGCAACTGGAGCGGCTACGACGGCCGCCCGGCCGCCGTGAAGAACTTCGCGGCCTACTCCCTGCAGCGCCTCGGTGTCGACCACATCGACGTCTACCGGATCGCCCGCCTCGACCCGGACGTGCCGATCGAGGAGACCGTCGGCGCGATCACCGAACTGATCGAGAAGGGGTACGTCCGGCACGTCGGCCTGAGCGAGGTCGGCGCCGAGACCGTCCGCCGGGCCGCCGCCACCGCCCCCGTCGCCGACCTCCAGATCGAGTACTCGCTGATCTCCCGCGGCATCGAGCGGGAGATCCTGCCCACCGCCCGCGAACTGGGTATCGGCATCACCGCGTACGGCGTGCTCTCCCGCGGTCTGATCTCCGGCCACTTCGCCCGCGACCGGCAGCTGGCCGCGAACGACTTCCGCGCCCACTCGCCCCGCTTCCAGGGCGAGAACCTCCAGCACAACCTGAACCTGGTCGAGGCCCTGCGCAAGATCGCCGAGCAGAAGGGGGTGACCGTTGCGCAGATCGCCATCGCCTGGGCGCTCTCCCGTGGGGACGACATCGTTCCGCTCGTGGGGGCCCGTACCCGCGAGCGGCTGACCGAGTCGCTGGGCGCGCTGGACGTCACCCTGGACGCGGCCGACCTGACGGCGATCGAGGAGGCCGTACCGGCGGACGCGGCGGCCGGCGACCGCTACCCGACCGCGCAGATGGCACACCTCGACAGCGAGCGCTGACCGGGATGCCGGGTACGGTCTAGGGCATGGCACCGACCAGCGAGACCCTGACCGCCGAGCGCATCCTCGAAGCGACCGAGGAGGTGCTGCGCCGCCACGGCCCGGCCAAGGCGACGGTGGTCGACGTGGCCCGCGCCCTCGGCGTCAGCCACGGCAGCGTCTACCGGCACTTCCGGACCAAGGCGGCGCTGCGCGAGGCGGTCACCAAGCGGTGGCTGGACCGGACGGCCGAGAAACTGGCCGTCATCGTCGCCGCGGACGGCGCTCCCGAGGAGCGGCTGCGGGCCTGGCTCGCGGCCCTGTTCGAGGCCAAGCGGCACAAGGCGGGCGACGACCCCGAACTCTTCGCCACCTACACGGTGCTGACCGACGAGAACGGCGCGGCGGTCGGCGAGCACATCGCCGACCTGACCGCGCAGCTGACCCGGATCATCGCGGCAGGGGCCGGGTCGGGCGCCTTCCCGGTGCCCGACCCGGCCGCCGCGGCGCGGGCCGTCTTCCAGGCCACCGGCCGTTTCCACGACCCCTGTTACGCCCGGGAGTGGACCGCTCCCGGCGTCGACGAGGAGTTCACGGCCGTCGTGGACCTGCTGATACGGGGGCTCAGCTCACCGTCACGCTGACGGTGGGCGAGTGGACCGTTCCGGACATGGTCGCGCTGGAGACCCGCACCTTCTCCGTGCCCGGGGTGTTGAGTGTGGTGGTCAGGGAGTATGAGCTGCCGCTCTTGACCTTGGTGGTCGCCTTCATCGGGATCCACTTGCCGGACTTCTCGTGCTGGAGCACCAGCGGGGAACCGACCTTGAGGCCGGTGGTGTTGCCGGAGAACGTCACCGAGTCACCGGCCTTCACCGAGGTCTTGTCGGCCGTGATGGTGATCGTGGCCTTCGCGGGGCTGACGACGGGCTTGCTTCCGGCGGCGAAGGCTCCGGACGTTCCGCCGGAGAGCAGTGCCACGGAGAGTGCACCGGCGCCGAGCGCGCGGCCGTAGCGGTGGCGGAGTACCGAGGTCATGTTCGTCTCCTGTCGCTCGATGAACCTTTCCCAGGCTGAACCGACTTGGCGAAAGCGGCCACTCGAGCGGGTAAGAGCGCAGGTCAAACAGGGTTCCGGGATCCGGCGCCGCTACCTCGACGGCTGCCGGGCCGCCGCCGGATCGACCGTCGCCTGATGGGCCTCGGCCAGATGCTCCTCCGCCTTCAGCCAGGGCAGGAACTGGGCGCCCTTGCGCCAGCCGCAGGTGTCGCACCTGATCGTGCGCTGCACCCCCGTGCGCTGGACCCGCACGACGTGCTCCCGGCCGTGCTGGTCCCAACGACTCACCTTGCTGGTGCTGTTGGTCTGCGGCATGTCCCCTCCCCGGTCCCGGCACACAGGAGTGTGCGGCAAGAGCGGCATCGGCGGGGAGGGCTTCACCCGGGCTTGTCCAAGCCGTGGCCTCGGCTCAACCGACCTCACGGGGCAGGCGCAGGCTGAGCAGGCCGGTCAGCACGATCCCGGCCAGCTGCACCAGCAGCGTGCTGACCAGCGCGTCCCGCATGCCCAGGCTCGCCGAGAGAGTGAGGAACAGGGTGCCGAGGGTGGCCACACCGAGGGCGAGCGCGGACTGCTGGGTGGTGACCATCACACCGCTGCCGACACCGGCCCGGGCCGGCGGCACCTCCGACATCACCAGCCGCATCACGTTGGGCAGTTGGAGTGCCTGTCCGGCGCCGGCCACGGCCGCGCCCGGCAGCAGCGAGCCGATGTCCAGACGCGGCCAGTCCCGCCAGGCGGCCAGCACGATCAGCAGCACGCCCACGCCCTGCACGACGGAGCCGGCGGTGACGACCCGGCTGCCGTAGCGGCCGACCAGCCGGGGTCCGGCCAGGGAGACGCACAGGAACGCCACGGCCATCGGTGCGAGGGCCAGTCCGGCCGGCACCGGTCCGAGCCGGGCGCCCTGCTGCAGCGCCAGCGCGATCACGAACATGAACCCGCTGAAGCCGATGGAGAACGGCACCATCAGCACCAGGCCGCGCCGCAGCGAGGCCAGCGCCAGCAGGCTCGGCGGCACCAGCGGGGTCCGGCCGGCCCGGTCGGCCCGCCGCTCCACGGCCCAGAACGCGCCGGCGGCGAACGGGAACGCGGCCAGCGACAGCCACGTCCACAGCGGCCAGCCCGCGGCCCGGCCCTCGGTGAGCGGGGCGAGCAGCGTCAGCAGGGACACCGCGAGCAGGAGGGTGCCGGGACCGTCGACGGGTTCCGGGTGCTGCGAGCGGGTCTCCGGTACGACGCGCACGGCGAGGACGAGACCGAGCACGACCACGGGCACGTTGACGAGGAACACCGACCGCCAGCCGGTTCCGGCGACATCGGCGGCGACGAGCACCCCGCCGAGTATCTGCCCCGCGACCATGGACAGCCCGGCCGTGGCGCCGTACAGGCTCATGGCCTTCGCGCGGCGTGCGCCGTGCGTGGTGGCCTGGATGGTGGCGAGCACCTGCGGCAGCATCGCGGCGGCCGAGGCGCCCTGCGCGACCCGTGCCGCGACCAGGCTCCAGGCGTCGGGGGCCAGCCCGCAGGCCAGCGAGGTCAGCCCGAACGCGGCCATACCGCCGAGGAACAGCCGGCGCCGCCCGAACAGGTCCCCGAGCCGCCCGCCGAGCACCAGCAGCACGGCGTAGGCGACCCCGTACCCGGCCACGACCAGCTCCAGCACGGCCTCGCCCGCGGCGAGATCGGCGCCGATGGCCGGCAGGGCGACGTTGACGATGAAGAAGTCGACCAGCGGCAGTGCCGCGGCCAGCAGAACGGTGAACAGCCCGAGCCCGCCGAGTGCGGGCGGTGCGGCCGTCGCGGGAACGGTCCGGATGGTGACGGTTTCACTCATGACCACGAGCCTGCGCCACCGCCCAGACGGGTACCAGAGTGTTCTGATCCTGGTAGAAGAACTACCCGGCAACAGGATGAGGGGAAGGTGGGGCCGGGCGCCGTGGTGGGCTCAGCGGGACCGCCCCGGCCTTCGCCGGATCCGGGCGAAGGGCAGGAAGCCCGCCCCAGCACCCCCATCCCTCCGACGAGCCCCCACTGCGGGTGGGACGTGACGCCGTGCCGGACTCATCGGCCACCGACGGCTCTTCCACGAGAGCCGAACCGGCCGTTCGAAAACGGGCGAGGACACCTCGGCCAGACGGGTACCGGAGCGTCCTCATCCTGGTGGCAGAACCACCTGGCAACAGGATGGGGATGCGGGCACCCTGGAGCCATGACGACGACGGCCACGGCCCGGGAGACCACCGCACAGCCGACCCGGGGCTCGGAGATCCGGAGGCACGAGCTGGGCGCGTTCCTGCGCAGCCGCCGCGAGCGCATCGCCCCCGAGCAGGTGGGCCTGCCGCGCGGCGCCCGGCGCCGCACCCCCGGCCTGCGCCGGGAGGAGGTCGCGCACCTCTCCGCGGTCGGCGTCACCTGGTACACCTGGCTCGAACAGGCCCGTGACATCCAGGTCTCGGTGCAGGTCCTGGACGCCCTGGCCCGCACCCTGATGCTGGACGCCAGCGAGCGCGCCCACCTCTTCCAGCTGGCCGGCGCCACCGATCCGACCCCTGCCGCGAGCTGCCCGAGCGTCACGCCGGCGCTGCGCGGGATGCTGCGGCAGCTGGAGCCGATCCCGGCCTGCATCCAGAACAGCCGGTACGACATCCTCGCCTACAACCGCACCTACGGCCGCCTCCTGTGCGACCTGGACGCGCTGCCGGCACAGGACCGCAACTGCATGCTCCTCGTGTACACGAACAAGGAGTGGCAGGCGTCGGTCGTGCACCTGGAGGAGACCCAGCGCCTGATGGCCGCCCGGCTGCGCGCGTCCCTGGCCGGTCATCTCGGCGAGCCGGCCTGGAAGATGCTGCTGAAGCGGCTGGAGGAGTCCCCGAAGTTCCGCGCGAACTGGGAGCGTTACGAGGTGATGGGCGTCCGCTCCAAGACCAAGGAGTTCCTCAACTCCCATGTCGGTCACCTCAAGCTGGAACACACGGACCTGTGGCTGGGCCCCGAACTGGGCGCCCGGATGGTGACGTACTCCCCGGCCGACGAGGAGTCCCGCGAGCGGCTGGAAAGGCTGCACGACATCGCCCTCGGCGCCGCGGCCACGGTCTGAGGGGCAGAGGGTTTCCGGACGGTCGGGCGGCGGCCCGTCCTCGGTCCGAGGACGGGCGCCGGTCGTCACCGACCGCTGACACCGCCTGCCCGGCAGGGGGGTGAGTGCCGGCACATGCCCGTGGGGGCGACCCGCCGCCAGGCGTGTCAGGGCGCGCCGACCGGCTGGCGGATCTCCGTCGACTCCAGCTTCTCTGCTGTGCGCTCCGCGGTGCGGTGGGCCCAGTGGCCGCTGGTGAGGAGGCCGAGGAGGAGGACGGCCAGGCCGCAGGCGGTGAGGATCCACCAGCCGGGGCGGGCCGCCGACACGAACGCGGACTTGTCCGAGGACGTGCCGATGCCGGAGGCCAGGACCGCGCCGATCACCGCGACGCCGAGGGTCTGGCCCAGCTGCCGGCTGGTGGAGGCGACCGCGGCGGCGACCCCGGCCTGGGCGCGCGGCATGCCGGAGACGGCCGTGTTGGTGATCGGGGCGTTCACGAAGCCGAAGCCGACGCCGAAGAGGACGTAGCCGACGAGGAGGGCGGTGTGGGACGTCTCCGCCTCGAAGGCCGCGAAGAGGACGCCGCTCGCCGTCATCGCCGTACCGGCCACCAGGAGGGGCAGGCGCGGGCCGCGGCTGCCCACCAGGCGGCCGGACAGGGGTGCGCACAGGAACGTCGGCGCGGCCATCGGCAGCATCCACAGGCCCGCGTGCAGGGCGTTCAGGCCGCGGACGTTCTGCAGGTAGAGCGTGGACAGGAACAGGAAGCCGCCCAGCGCCGCGAACGCGCTGACCGCGATCACCGTGGCGCCGCTGAACGGAGCCGAGCGGAAGAAGCGCAGGTCGATGAGGGGTTCGGAGCGCCGGGGCTCGTACCGGAGGAGGCCCGCGAGGGCCACGAAGGCGATCGCCATGTACGGGGCCACCGCGGTCGTGCCGGAGTCCGGGGCCGCGATGATCGCGTACGTCAGCGAGCCGAACAGGGCGATGACCAGCAGCTGGCCGACCGGATCGGGGCGGCGGGCCTTCGGTGCGCGGGACTCCGGGACGTAGCGGAGGGTGAGGAGGAGGGCGGCGAGACCGACCGGGAGGTTGATCCAGAAGATCGCGCGCCAGCTCACCGACTGGACGAGGAGGCCGCCCACCAGCGGGCCCGCCGCCATCGAGATGCCGACCACCGCGCCCCACGCGCCGATCGCGCGGGCGCGCTCACGGGCGTCGGTGAAGGTGTTGGTGATGATCGACATGGCGACCGGGTTGAGCATCGAGCCGCCGATCGCCTGCACCATGCGGAACACCACCAGCAGGGTCAGGCTCGGCGCGAGCGAACACAGCAGTGAGCCGACGGAGAAGACCACCAGACCGGCCATGAACACCCGCTTGCGGCCGACACGGTCGGCCGTCGAGCCCGCGAGCATCAGGAGCGAGGCGAGCACCAGCGTGTAGGCGTCGAGGGTCCACTGCAGGCCGGAGGTGGTGGCGTGCAGATCGCGCTGCATGGAGGGCAGCGCCACGTTCAGCACGGTGTTGTCCAGGCTCACGATCAGCAGGCTCATACAGCAGATCGCGAGCACCAGCAGACGGCGAGGGTGGGTCAACTCGGGCATGGCTTCGATCGTACGCCCATATCGATAGTGCGTCTAACTAATAGCGTGCCTAATTAATGTCCACTACACGATCATCGCGGTGGCTCCTGCCGGCGGCTATCCCAGTACCCGGGGCAGCCGCAGGCCAAGCCACCCCAGCCCCAGCAAACCCGCCGCCTGCACCGCCAGCACCACCGCCAGCGCCTGACGCATGCCGAGACCGGGCACGAGGGACAGGAACAGCGAACCGAGCGTCGCCACCCCGACCGCCAGACACGACTGCTGCAACGTGGCCGCGAGCCCACTGCCCGCACCCGCCAGCCGCGCCGGGATCGCCGCCAGCAGGATCCGGTAGTACAGCGGCAGCTGCAGCCCCTGGCCGAGCCCGCACAGCACCAGGCCGGGGGAGAGCGCGAGCGGGCTCAGCCGGGGCCAGGGGCCCAGGAGCACGGTCGCCGTCACCGCCACCAGGCCCACGACGTGCACCGCCGCGGCCAGTGTCACCGTCCGCCCGCCGAACCGCCGTGCGGCATGCGGCGCCAGCATCGACGCGGCGAACTGCGCCACCCCCATCGGCACCAGCGTCAGCCCCGCCCGCAGGGCCCCGTAACCCAGGCCCTGCTGCAGGGTCACCGCGCTCACGAACATCCAGCCGGCGAAGCCGACGAACACCGGCAGCCCCAGCAGCAGGCCCCGGCGGACCTCCGGGGCGGTGAGCAGGGACGGCGGCAGCAAAGGGCTGGCGCCGGCCCGCTCGCCGCGCCGCTCCACGCCGTAGAACCCCGCCGCGAGCAGCGGCGCCGCGCACAGCAGCAGCACCGACCACAGCGGCCAGCCCGCCGCCCGGCCCTCGGTCAGCGGCAGCAGCAGCGCGATCAGCGCGGCCGCCAGCAGCGCCGTACCGGCGAGGTCACCGCGCGCGGGCCGCTCGGCCCGGCTGTCCGGTACCGACCGCAGGGCACAGACCAGGGCGGCGGCGGCCACCGGCACGTTCACCAGGAACACCGCACGCCAGCCGGTGCCCGCCGGATCCGCGGCGACCAGCACCCCGCCCAGCACCTGCCCGAGCACGACGGACACCCCGCCGACCGAGCCGTACAGGGCGACCGCCCGGACCCGCCGCTCACCGGACGTCGTCGCGTGGATGGTGGCCAGCACCTGCGGCAGCAGCGCCGCCGACGCGGCGCCCTGCGCGGCCCGCGCCGCCACCAGCCACCAGGCGCCCGGCGCGAGTCCGCAGGCCAGCGACGTCAGCCCGAAGGCGGTCACGCCCCACAGGAACAGCCGCCGCCGGCCGTAGGTGTCGCCGAGCCGGCCACCGAGGACCAGCAGCACGGCGTACGCCACCGCGTACCCGGCCACCACCATCTCCAGCGTGGCCGGCGGGGCGTGCAGATCATGCTCGATCGTCGGCAGGGCGACGTTGACGATGAAGAAGTCGATCATCGGCAGCGCGGTCCCGAGAAGGAGGGTGAGGAGGCCGAGGGCAGTGAGGCCGCGGGGCGGGGCTGCCGTCCGGGAAGAGGTCGTCGTCATGGTCACGCCCCGACTCTCCGGCAGCTCCCAGCCGGGTACCAGGCGGTGGTCATCCAGGTACCGGCACCAACTGGAATCCGGGTACGACGGGACGGCACCCTTGGTGCATGACCATCGCAGCGCCGGAACACCGCACCGAGCAGCCCAGGGCGCAGCACATCCGGCGCCGGGAACTGGCCGCCTTCCTGCGCAGCCGCCGCGAGCGCGTCACCCCGGAGCAGGTCGGCCTGCCGCGCGGCCCGCGCCGGCGCACCCCCGGCCTGCGCCGCGAGGAGGTCGCCCAGCTCTCCGCCGTCGGCGTCACCTGGTACACGTGGATCGAGCAGGCCCGCGCCACCCATGTCTCCGCGCAGGTACTGGACGCCGTCGCCCGCGCCCTGCTCATGGACCCCGCCGAGCGCGCCCACCTCTTCGCCCTCGCCGGGACCGCGGACCCGCGCGTCGACCCCGAGTGCCCGGTCGTCTCCGCAACCGCGCGAAAGGTCGTCGAACGGCTCGCGCCCTACCCCGCCTCCCTGCAGAACGCCCGCTACGACGTCCTCGCCGCCAACCGCCCCTTCGCCCAGCTCTTCGGCGACCTCACCGAGCTGCCCGTGGCCGACCGGAACTGCCTGTGGCTGCTGACCACCAGCGAGCGCTGGAAGCGGGACTTCCTCGACCGGGACGAGATGCTGCGCGACCTGATCGCCAAGTACCGGACGGCCATGGCCGAGCACGTCGCCGAGCCCGTGTGGAAGGAGCACCGGGACCGGCTGCTGGCGGCCTCCGAGGAGTTCCGCGCGCTGTGGGAACGGCACGAGGTCGCGCCGCTGTCCCCGCACGTCAAGCGGTACCGGCACCCGGTGGTCGGCCTGGTCCGCCTGGAGCACCGCACCATGTGGCTGGCCCCGCAGTCACCGGCCCACCGGGTGGTCGCGTACATCCCCGCCGACGAGGAGACCGAGCAGCGGCTGGAGCGGCTGGCGGAGCTGGCGGACGGGTGAGGGACAATGGGGGCTCGCCCCTGTGCCGTACGTCCGTCCCGGAGCCCTGACGATGACCCACCCGCTCTCCATCGGCCCGCACGCCGTGACGCCGCCCGTCGTGCTCGCACCCATGGCGGGGATCACCAACGCGCCCTTCCGGACCCTGTGCCGGGAGTTCAGCGGCGGCAAGGGCCTGTTCGTGAGCGAGATGATCACGACCCGGGCTCTGGTCGAGCGCAACGAGAAGACCATGCAGCTGATCAGGTTCGACGCCAGCGAGCAGCCGCGCTCGATCCAGCTGTACGGCGTCGACCCGGCGACCGTCGGCAAGGCCGTCCGCATGATCGCGGAGGAGGACCTCGCCGACCACATCGACCTGAACTTCGGCTGCCCGGTCCCGAAGGTCACCAGGAAGGGTGGCGGGTCGGCCCTCCCGTACAAGCGGAACCTGCTGCGGGCGATCCTGCGCGAGGCCGTCTCCGGCGCCGGTGACCTGCCCGTGACGATGAAGATGCGCAAGGGCATCGACGACGATCACATCACCTACCTCGACGCCGGCCGCATCGCCGTCGAGGAGGGCGTCACCGCGATCGCGCTGCACGGCCGTACGGCCGCCCAGCACTACGGCGGCACCGCCGACTGGGAGGCCATCGCCCGGCTGAAGGAGCACGTCCCGGAGATCCCGGTGCTCGGCAACGGCGACATCTGGTCGGCCGGGGACGCCCTGCGGATGGTCCGCGAGACCGGGTGCGACGGGGTGGTCGTCGGGCGCGGGTGCCTGGGCCGGCCGTGGCTGTTCGCGGACCTCGTGGCGGCCTTCGAGGGGCGCACGTCCTTCGCCCGCCCGGCCCTGCGCGAGGTGGCCGACGTCATGGTCCGGCACGCCACCCTCCTCGGCGAGTGGACCGGCGACGAGTCCAAGGGTGTCGTCGACTTCCGCAAGCACGTGGCCTGGTACCTGAAGGGCTTCGCGGTCGGCTCGGAGATGCGCAAGCGGCTCGCGGTCACCTCCTCGCTGGCCCAGCTGCGGGCGGGGCTGGACGAGCTGGACCTCGACCAGCCGTGGCCGGCCGGCGCGGACGGGCCCCGCGGCCGTACGTCCGGCAACAACCGGGTGGTGCTGCCGGACGGCTGGCTGAAGGACCCGTACGACTGCGCGGGCGTGAGCGAGGACGCGGAACTGGACACCTCCGGCGGCTGATCAGCCCTTCTTCGGGTGCGGGGTCGAGCCGTAGGCCGTCAGGAAGCGGTCGCGGAACGCGCTCATCCTCCAGACCGGGGCGTCGTGGGCCGGGCGCAGACCGTCCGTCCACCCCCACCCGGCGATCCTGTCCAGCACCTTCGGGTCCTTGGCGACGATCGAGACCGGCACGTCACGGCTGGCGTGGTTGCCGCTGACCCGGGCGATCGGCTGGTGGTCGCCGAGGAAGACCAGGACGGTGTCCTTGGAGCCGTAGCGCTCCAGCCACTGGGTCAGCGCGGTCACCGAGTACTGGATCGTCTTGCCGTACTCCTGGCGGGACTTGGTGGTGTCGGCGATGACGTCGGCCGGCTTGTTGCCCGCCGCCTGGATGCCCTTGAAGATCGAGCCGTCGCCCAGCTGGTCCCAGCCGACCATCTTCGGGATCGGCGCCCACGGCTGATGGCTGGAGGTGAGGATCAGCAGGGACATGCGCGCCTTGCCGTCGGCGGGCTTCTTGCTGTGCACCCGGTCCTGGTACTGCTGCAGCGCGTACTGGTCGGGCATGGTGGACCAGCTGAACTTCGGTCCCTTGTAGCCGAGTTCGAAGGCGTTGTAGACCTTGTCGAGGCCGTACCACTTCTGCTCCGGCCACGCCTTCTGCACACCCGGCATGACCCCGACCGTGTCGAACGCGCCGGTCTTCTTGAACGCCTCGGTGAGGCTGAGGTGGTCGCTGGCCATGACCGTGCGGTAGCGCTGCTGGTTGCTGATCCACAGGCCGGACATGGTCGTGGAGTGACCGAGCCAGCTGCTGCCGCCGTAGGTCGCCGAGGTCAGCCAGCCGCTCTTGGCGTGGAACCCGGCCTTGGCCAGCGCCTTGGTACGGGCGTCGAGCGTGCTGTCCACACCGGGCGCCATGATCGGGTCCTCGACCGCGCTGCGGCCGTAGCTCTCGATGAACGTGAAGACCATGTCCTTGCCGCGCAGAGCCGGGACCAGCTGGCTGCCCGGGGTGTTGCCGAAGGCGTCGACCTTGGCCACCTTCCGGAACTCCGCCTCGTCCCTGAGGGTGTCGGAGATGCGCCGGGCCTGGGTCTTCAGCGCCGCCGCGGTGGTGTCGGAGGCGATCGGCACGCCGGAGATCTGCAGGCCGAGCGAGGTGCAGGTGATCCAGACGACACCGGCGATCAACGTGCCCCGGGTCGCGACACCGGCGTGCCGGGCGAGCAGGTTGCTCAGCCGGACCATGGACAGCGCCAGCAGCACGCACAGCAGCAGGACCGCCGCGATCACACCGGCCACGGCGGCGACGGTGGTCGTACGGCCGAGGGAGTCCTCCAGATACGACTCCGCGTCACCGAACAGGCTCCAGTCGAGGATCACGTTGAAGGGGCGGCCGAGGTACTGGTTGAAGCCCATGTCGAGGGCGTTCAGCACGGTCATCGCGGCCAGCGCCACCCCGGACACGGCGGCCAGCACCACCCGTGGCCGGCGCGGCAGCGCGAGCATCACCGCCGCGCCGATGACGGCTTCGGCCGGTATGCGGAAGAACTTCCCGGGCCCCAGCCGCACCACCGAGTCCGGCATCACGAGCGCGGCGACGACGAGAGCGGCGGCGAGCACGGTGATCGTGACGGACAGGGCTCGGGTGGCTGCGGGATGCGTGCCGCGCCAGCGCCGGACGTGCGCCGACAGCACGGTCCAGGGGCGCTGGGAGGGGCGGGGAGTGGGCGCGACAACGTCGGCGGAGGCGTCGTCTTCCGGCGCATCGGCTTCCAGCTGGCGCGTGCTCGTGTCCTGAGACACCCGAGGGTCCTTCCGTACGACACCGTGACGCCACTCCGTACGGCCACCCCGCAACCCCTGTTCAGGGCCCTGAGCAAACACCGGGCAAATACAGGGCCCTGAAGGGGCGCGGGGCGGTGCCGGCATGCGGCTCCGCCGCGTGGGCGCGAGCAACCACACACGACCCGCGGCGACCCACCCGCACGAGCCGCGACGGCGCTAGGTGTATTGATCACCAGCGTTAACAACGCTCGTGATCAATACACCTAGACCCCGCCCACCGCCGTCAGCAGAGCGAGCGGCGCCGCAGCCGACCGGGATTCCCGCACACACGCATGCGGATAGGGCACCGGCTCCGGATGCGTGTCCCGCCCGTACCCGGCCAGCACCTCCGGCAACCGGTACCCCGCCACCACGGCCGCGTCCACCAGCGCATGCGCCACCGTCCGGGCCTCGTCGTGCAACCCGTACCGCGCGAGCCCCAACGTGATCAGGGCGTTGTCATGGGGCCACACAGAACCCCGGTGGTAGGACAGCGGGTGGTACGCCGCCTGCCCCGCGGCCAGCGTCCGCACCCCCCACCCGGAGAAGAAGTCCGGCTCCAGCAGCCGCCGGCCCACCACCTCGCCGTACTCCTTGTCCAGCAGCCCGGACCACAGCAGGTGCCCGGCGTCGGAGGCCAGCGCGTCGATCTGGTGGCCCTCCCCGTCCAGTGCGAGCGCCGGGAAGGAGTGCTCCTCCATCCAGAAGTCCCGCTGGAAGCGGTCCCGGAGATCGGCCGCCGCCTGCTCCAGCAGGGCCGCGTACGTCTCGTCGCCCCACGCCGTGCGCGCCAGCCACGCCGTGCGGCGCAGCGCGTCGTAGGCGTAGCCCTGCGCGCCCGCCGCCATCACCGCGCCGGTGGGCCGGGTGCCGTCGGCGCAGCAGATCGCGCCGGGGGAGTCCTTCCAGTTCTGGTTGGCGAGGCCGCCCTCGTCGGCGCGGTAGACGAGGTAGCCGCGCGAGGTCAGGCCGCCGTGGTCGAGCATCCAGCCGACGGCGGCCCGGGCGTGGGGCTCCAGGCGGCGGGCCGGTCCGGTGTCCCCGGTCTGTTCGACGTACGCACCCAGCAGGACCAGGAACAGCGGGGTCGCGTCGACCGAGCCGTAGTACCGCCGGAACGGCACCTGCCCGAAGTGCGCCAGCTCGCCGTGCCGTACCTCGTGGACGATCTTGCCGGGCTGGGCGACCGGGGACATACCGGTACCGGTCGCCTGGGTCGCGGCGAGCGCGGGCAGCGTGGCGGCGGCCAGTTCCGGGCGGTACGGCAGCGCGAACAGGGAGGTGAGCAGGGCGTCCCGGCCGAGGAGGGTGAGGAACCAGGGGGCGCCGCCGGACGGGACGCGCAGTTCCTCGCCGTCCGGTCCGGTCGCCGGTACCTGGAGCGCGGCCAGGTCGGCGAGGCCCCGCGCGCAGGCCTCCGCCAGTTCCGGCCAGCCGGTGGGGAAGGCCACACCCTCCATGAACTCCCCTTCCGCACCGAGGAGTTGATCGTTCACGGACGCGGGGTCGCGGGGCACGCGCAGGGCGCGTTTCTCGCCGTGCGGGCGGGCGATGACGCGCAGCACCAGCTCGGCCGTGCCGTGCGGCTCGAGGTCGAGGGCCCACACCAGGCGGCGGGCGCCGGTACCGGTCTCCTCCACGGCGTCGGGGGCGGGGTCGGCCGTGATGGTCGTACAGGACCGCCATTCGGCGCGACGGTAGGTGAACTCGATGCCGTCGTCGAGGACCTCACGGGAGCGTACGGCGCCCGCCTTGGCGTAGGTGCGGTGGTCGGAGCGCAGCTCGAACTGGTCGGTGAAGTCGGCGTCGGCGGTGATGGCGAGGCGGACCGTCGTCGGCACCGGGCGGTTGCTGGTCACCCGGAGCGATTCGACGAAGGAGCTGTCGCCCACGGCCTGGTGGCGGAAGAGCGTGTGCGCGGGGGGTTCCTGCCGGCCGCCGCGCGGGACCAGCACACAGCGGGCCGCGTCGCCGTCGGCGACCGGGGTGAGCACCTCGGGCACGGCGCCGTCGACGGTGAGCTGCCAGCGGCTGAGGTGCCGGGCGTCCCGTACGAACAAGCCGTCCGGGGAGCCGCCGCCCCGGACCCCGCTGATGTCGCCCCGGTCGCCCACGGCGGCGAACGTCGCCCCGCGCACGAGCAGATGATGCCGGTCCGTCATCCCCGGTCGCCTCCTTCGTCTTTTCTGTCGAACGTGCCGGTGGCCGGCTTGGACACGCCCTCGCGGGCGCCCTTGAGAAGCTCTTGGTGCAGCTCGTGTTGCAGGTCGAGGGCGAGCGCGGCGGTCCAGCCGAAGCCGGTCGCGCCGCAGGCCTCGCCGGTGCGGGGGTCGACATACTCCGCGAAACCGGTGGCTTCGGCGAGGTGCAGCACGGCCGCGCGCAGCGCGTCGGCCCGCTCCCGCTCGCCGTGCACGCGCAGCCCCCGCTCCAGCAGCCAGCTCGTGTTGAACCAGGCCGGGCCGCGCCAGTACCGGTGCGGGTCGAAGGCCTCGCCGAGGAGGTCGTAGCTGGGGACGAGCCGGGTGCGCTCGCCGAGCCCGAAATGGGGCCCGCACAGGGTGCGGACGAGCGTGGTGGCGATCTCGCGCGGCAGACCGGGGAGGAGGAGCGGCACCAGGCCGGAGACACTCCGCTCGCGGATCAGGCCGAAGGCGCCGTGCGCGCGGGCCTGCCCGGGGCCGGGTGCCTGCGGGGCCGGTCCGGGGCCGTGCGTTTGCGGGGCCGGTCCGGGGCTGTGTGTTCGTGGGGTCGGTCCGGGGTCGTGTGCTCGCCGGGCCGGTGCGGGGCCCTCGCCCGGTCCGTCTCCCGCGTCGCCGCGATCGCCGCCGCCGCGGACCGGGCTCCCACCGTGCGGTGCGGCCCGCAGGTCCCGGCACAGGAACATGCCCGCCGCCGGGTCCCACAGCCGCTCCACCAGCGCCGCCGTCAGCCGTTCGGCGCGCGCGTGCCGGGCGGTGCCCGACGCGCCCAGTTCCTCGGCGATCCGGGCCAGCGCGTGTTCGGAGGCGATGAGCAGGGCGTTGAAGGCGGGGTCCTCGACCGTGAACTCCCCGCCGCCGTCGGCGTACCCCCCGTCCCGGTAGTCGGCGGCCAGCCGCACATAGCGCCCGTAGTCCAGATCCGTCGGCCGGTCCTCGGGCGCGCCGTGGTCGAGGTCGGCGCGCCGGAAGGAGCGGGCCGGGGCGGGCGTGATCCGGGCGAGCGGGGCGTCCCAGCACGGGCTGTTGTCCATGCCCTGCTCCCACGGGTGGACGACCGACACCAGCCCCGCGCCTCCCAGGTCCCTCCGGTGCAGCAGATAGCGGTGCCAGGCGGCCAGGTGCGGGTGGACCCGGGCCAGGAAGCCGCGCGAGCGGGACAGACCGGGGTCGGCGCGGTGCACCAGCCAGGCCGCCAGCGCGTGCACCGGTGGCTGCACGATGCCCGACGTCTGTACGGTGCGCGGGGCGCCGGCCGTGCGGCCCGCGGTGACGGAGCGCCAGAAGTCGGGGCTGGGGAAGTAGGCGTCGAGCGGTACGGAGGGGTTGAACACGATGTGCGGGACGCGCCCGTCGGCCCACTGGGCGGCCAGCAGCGTCTCCAGCTCCGTCTGGGCCCGCAGGGGTGAGAGGTGCCGGAGTCCGATCGCGATGAACGCGCTGTCCCAGGACCACTGGTGCGGATACAGGTTCCGGGAGGGGACCGTGGAGCGGCCCGTCCAGTTCGCGTCGAGCACCCGGGCCGCTGCGACGCGCAGCGACGTGCCGGGGGCCGGGGGGTCGTATGCGTTCTCGTACTCCGTGGGACGGGCGGTGAGCTGCGTGCTGCGATCCACTCGGGGCTCCCCGAAGACGAAGACACCCGGCCGGCCCGGCCGGGTTCGGTGGCAACGACCGTAGAGTTACGTCTATTTAACACGCAAAACTCACTATGTAATGCAGGCTTGGGAAACACAAGGGGGTGCGCATGACCGGACGTCCGGGAAGGACCGTCAGAGCCGGCGGCCAGGCCGGCGCGGGAGAGCTGCTCGAACTCGTCCGCAGCGGACGGGCCGTGACACGCGGCGCCCTCCAGCAGGCGACCGGACTCTCCCGTGCGACCGTCGGCCAGCGCCTGGACCGGCTGTTCCGGGCCGGCTGGCTGCGCGAGGGCGCCGGCGGCCCGGTCGACTCGCCGCTCGGCGGCCGCCCCTCCATCACCCTGGAGTTCGACGGCTCCCATGCCGTCGTCCTCGCCGGCGACCTGGACACCCGGCACGCCCGCGTGGCCGTCCTCACACTGACCGGCGAGATCCTCGCCGAGCACTCGGGGACCCTGGTCGTCGAGGACGGACCGGAGGCCGTGCTCGGCGAACTCGGCCACTGGTTCGGTGAGTTGCTGGAGAAGGCGGGCCGCGCGGCGGCGGACGTCTGCGGCATCGGACTCGCCGTGACCGGCCCGGTGGACAGCGCGACCGGCCGGGTGGTGCAGCCGCCGATGATGCCGGGCTGGGACGGCTACGACATACGGGGCCGCCTCTCCCGCGCCTTCACCGAGCACACCGGCGCCGGCCCGCTCCCCGTCCTGGTGGACAACGACGCCAACCTGATGGCCTACGGCGAACAGCGCGCCGGACATCCGGGCTGCGCGGCCTTCGTGCTGGTCAAGGTGTCCACGGGCATCGGCGCCGGGGTGGTGGTGGACGGCGCGATCTACCGGGGGATCGACGGCGGCGCGGGCGACATCGGGCACATCCGGGTCGGCACGGACGCGCTGTGCCGCTGCGGTTCGTACGGCTGTCTCGCCGCCGTCGCGAGCGGGGGCGCCGTGGCCCGGAGGCTGGCGGAGAGCGGGGTGCCGGCCGCCTCCGGCGCGGACGTACGGGACCTGCTGGCCGCCGGGCATCCGGGGGCGGCGGCGCTGGCCCGGGAGGCGGGCCGGCAGGTGGGGGACGTCCTGGCCACCGTCGTCACCCTGCTCAACCCGGGCGTGCTGATGATCGCGGGCGACCTGGCCGGCACCCCGTTCCTCACCGGTGTGCGCGAGTTGCTCTACCAGCGGGCGCTGCCGCGCTCCACGGCCCACCTGGACGTCGTCACCTCCCGGCTGGGGGAGCGGGCCGCGCTCATCGGAGCGGGGGCGCTGGTCGTGGAACACCTCTACGCGCCGGAGCGGGCCGAGGAGCGGCTGCTGGCGCTGGGCGTGTGACGTCGGTGTTCTCCTCCCGTTCCCGCGTCCGCATGGTGAAATCCGGCGCGCTGTGGCAGCGTGATTCTCGCCACCCTTGATAAGGGTTGCGCTCAGATGAGCGGATCTTGAGCGGCTGCACTTCTCCAAGGGGTGGCACTCGGTGCCACCCCGTGATCGTTCATCGATCGAAATCAGACGTGTCGAGGGGTGCTCATATGAGCGGAAAACCCGTCCCTGGGGAGGTGTATGCGTTCAAGAAGTGAAAACATGCGCCTGTCTTGGCTTGCCAAGCTTTGACTTTCGATCCGCTGGCGGACGAGTGGTTACAGGCGCATGACGCGCAAGTGGACGTACCCATGCGCCTTCGATCTGGGTATGTTCCTGGCCGTCAGGGCAGCCACCGTGGCCTCAAGGAGTCGAGACCCGTGTCGGAAAACAAAGAACCCCACGTAGTGAAGTTCGTTTACGACTTCACCGAGGGCAACAAGGACCTCAAGGACCTCCTCGGCGGCAAGGGCGCCAACCTCGCCGAGATGACCAACCTCGGTCTTCCGGTCCCTCCCGGCTTCACCATCACCACCGAGGCCTGCAAGGTCTACCTGGAGAGCGGTGCGGAGCCCGCGGCACTGCGTGACGAGGTGAGTGCGCACCTCGACGCCCTCGAGTCCCGCATGGGCAAGAAGCTCGGCCAGGCCGACAACCCCCTGCTGGTCTCCGTCCGCTCGGGTGCCAAGTTCTCCATGCCCGGCATGATGGACACGGTCCTGAACATCGGCCTCTCCGACAAGTCGGTGCAGGGCCTGGCCAAGCAGGCCGGCGACGACCGCTTCGCCTGGGACTCCTACCGCCGCCTGATCCAGATGTTCGGCAAGACCGTCCTCGGCGTCGACGGCGAGCTGTTCGAGGAGGCCCTCGACGCGGCCAAGGCGGCCAAGAAGGTCACCGTCGACACGGACCTCGAAGCGGCCGACCTGAAGAAGCTGGTCACCAAGTTCAAGAAGATCGTCAAGACGGAAGCCGGCCGGGACTTCCCGCAGGACCCGCGCGAGCAGATGGACCTCGCCATCAAGGCGGTCTTCGACTCGTGGAACGGCGACCGCGCCAAGCTCTACCGCCGCCAGGAGCGCATCCCGCACGACCTCGGTACGGCCGTCAACGTCTGCTCGATGGTCTTCGGCAACCTGGGCCCGGACTCCGGCACCGGCGTGGCCTTCACCCGTGACCCCGCCTCCGGCCACCAGGGCGTCTACGGCGACTACCTGCAGAACGCCCAGGGCGAGGACGTGGTCGCGGGCATCCGCAACACCGTCCCCCTCGCGGAGCTGGAGTCGATCGACAAGAAGTCGTACGACCAGCTCATGCAGATCATGGAGACCCTGGAGAACCACTACAAGGATCTCTGCGACATCGAGTTCACCATCGAGCGCGGTCAGCTGTGGATGCTCCAGACCCGCGTCGGCAAGCGCACCGCGGGCGCGGCCTTCCGCATCGCGACCCAGCTGGTCGACCAGGGCCTGATCGACGAGACGGAGGCGCTCCAGCGCGTCACCGGCGCCCAGCTGGCCCAGCTGATGTTCCCGCGCTTCGACGAGCAGGCGAAGGTCGAGAAGGTCGCGCGCGGCATCGCCGCCTCTCCTGGCGCCGCGGTGGGCAGGGCGGTCTTCGACTCCTACACGGCCGTGAAGTGGTCCCGCTCGGGCGAGAAGGTCATCCTGGTCCGCCGCGAGACGAACCCGGACGACCTGGACGGCATGATCGCGGCGGAGGGCATCCTCACCTCGCGCGGCGGCAAGACGTCCCACGCGGCCGTGGTCGCGCGCGGCATGGGCAAGACCTGTGTGTGCGGCGCGGAGGAGCTGGAGGTCGACACCAAGCGCCGCAGGATGACGGTCCCCGGCGGCCACGTCGTCGAGGAAGGCGACGTGATCTCGATCGACGGCTCGTCGGGCAAGGTCTACCTGGGCGAGGTCCCGGTGGTCCCGTCCCCCGTGGTGGAGTACTTCGAGGGCCGGATGCACCCCGGCGCCGACGACGCGGACGAGCTGGTCGAGGCCGTCCACCGCATGATGGCCTTCGCCGACCGCAAGCGCCGCCTGCGGGTGCGCGCCAACGCCGACAACGCCGAGGACGCCCTGCGCGCCCGCCGCTTCGGCGCCCAGGGCATCGGCCTGTGCCGCACGGAGCACATGTTCCTCGGCGACCGCCGTGAGCTGGTCGAGCGCCTGATCCTGGCGGACACGGAGGGGGAGCGCGAGGAGTCCCTGAAGGCGTTGCTGCCGCTCCAGAAGAAGGACTTCGTGGAGCTCTTCGAGGCGATGGACGGCCTTCCCGTCACCATCCGCCTCCTCGACCCCCCGCTGCACGAGTTCCTCCCCGACATCACGGAACTCTCGGTCCGCGTGGCCCTGGCCGAGTCCCGCCAGGAGCCGCACGAGAACGAGCTGCGCCTGCTCCAGGCCGTGCACCGCCTGCACGAGCAGAACCCGATGCTGGGTCTGCGCGGCGTGCGCCTGGGCCTGGTCATCCCCGGCCTGTTCACGATGCAGGTCCGCGCGATCGCCGAGGCGGCGGCGTCCCGCAAGTCGGCGAAGGGCGACCCGCGCGCGGAGATCATGATCCCGCTCGTCGGCACGGTCCAGGAGCTGGAGATCGTCCGCGAGGAGGCCGACAAGGTCGTCGCGGAGGTGGAGGCGGCGACGGGTACGTCGCTGAAGCTGGCGATCGGCACGATGATCGAACTCCCGCGGGCGGCCCTGACGGCCGGCCAGATCGCCGAGGCGGCGGAGTTCTTCTCCTTCGGCACGAACGACCTGACGCAGACGGTGTGGGGCTTCAGCCGGGACGACGTGGAGGCGTCCTTCTTCACCGCGTACCTCGAAAAGGGCATCTTCGGAGTCTCCCCCTTCGAGACGATCGACAAGGACGGCGTCGGCTCCCTGGTGAAGTCGGCGGCGGAGGCGGGCCGGCGCACCCGTCCCGACCTGAAGCTCGGCGTCTGCGGCGAGCACGGCGGTGACCCCGAGTCCGTCCACTTCTTCCACGAGGTCGGCCTGGACTACGTCTCCTGCTCCCCGTTCCGCATCCCGGTCGCCCGCCTGGAGGCGGGCCGCGCGGCGACGAACTCGGCGGGCAGCGACCACCGCTAGGCCCTCCGGGCTCCCGGACCCCGGAGCCGCCGCTGGTCCCCGACCCTCACCGATCGGCAGCGGCTCCGGCGCACGAAAGAGAGGCGGCACCCTGTGCGGGGGTGCCGCCTCTCTGCGCATCATCTGCGGAGACTGCCAAGCTATGTCGCTGACCAGGCGAAATGGATATGTTCACGGCGTCTCCGCTCGCAGCGTGGACGACCTGGTCAGGGCCTTGGGAGCGGACAGCGGGATGTCCAAGAGTGAGGTCTCCCGGCTCTGCGCCGCCCTGGACGCCGAACTCGCCGCCGGTGGGTGGCTGAGCGAGACACACGCGTGCCAGCTCGTTCGTCGCACGGCATCGCCGTGGCTGACGTTCTGTGGCTGGCGCATCAAGCAGGGGATTCGCCGGCCTCACTCAGACTTCATCAGCGGAACCAACCCTCACGCTGCACCGCCATCGCTGTCCGCGCGTGCCTCCAGGAGCGCAGAGAGCCGGTTAGTGACGGCCGGCCAGCCCGTAAGCCGCACCCTCCGCCCCCCTCGTTCGTGGACGCGACGGCCCGCACGGCGGACAGCTCCAAGCCCGCGCCCATGAGCGCGCGGTTCAGCCGGTCGGCAGCCTCACGCGCCTCACGCCAGCCTCACGCGCCTCACGCCAGCCGGAGATGTAGTCCACCCCGGACACCCAGAGACCGGAGCCTGCCCCCCGGCAGATCGAGACCATTACTCAGCCAGCCCTCACGATGGTGGATGCGTCGACCCATCAGGCGCGCGTGTGCTTCGCTGCACTCTCACGGACCTCAGCCACGGCGCCGTTGCCGTCAACGAGAGCAAGCGTGGCCACAGTGCGGGACTCCCGTAGTGGACACGCCCTAGCCACAACCTTCTGATCCGTAGCTATATGCGCATCGATCGATGAGGGCTATGCAGGTCAAACTGCGGCCCTACAAAGATGCAGTCGAACGAGGGCGGTTACTGCGGTTGCTGTACTTCGCTGCTGTACCGCCCGCGACTTCGCCATCCGCGTCAATCACGGCGTGCGGACGACGTCGGACAAACAGCCGTAAATCCTGCGCTGTTCGAATCCCTGGGGTCATCACTGACCACTGGCGTCCAGCGTACTGACGTAACCATTCAGCGCCCTCTTGACAAGTCAGCGTGCCACCCGCCAAGCATTCGCCACCGCGCCCGTTTAAGGGAGCGAACCACCGTTTTGCGTGATCAACGAAGGTAACAAATAGGAAATAATCAACCAGGAGCTATTACCGGAACTGGTCATTCCGACCTCAATTCTCCCTCAATTCGGTTGCGGGGGACATCTTATAT